>NZ_JBHVER010000277.1:0-8762 GCF_042802195.1 Kitasatospora sp. NPDC057500
ACCGTGGCGCGCCCCGCCGTCGGGTCGGGTCGGGTCAGGAGGTCAGGACGAGGGGGACCGGCTGAGGTCGTAGAAGGTCGAGCCGCCGACCGTCCTGGCGGTGTAGTGGCTCGTCACCCAGGCCTCGATCTCGGCGGTCTGCGACCGGCCCGACTCGCCGCCGGGGCCGGCGGGCGCGGCGGCGGTGCCGCCCGTCTCGCCGCCGGCGGCGCGGAACGAGCCGCCGGCGATGAACCAGCGCACCTTGCCCTCCTGCACGTACTGCTGGAAGGCGCTCAGGCTGAGCGAGGGGTCGCTGCTGTTGAAGCCGCCGAGGGCCATCACCGGGACGCCGGAGGCGAGCTGGTAGCCGGCGGCGTTCTGCGAGCCGCTGGTCGCGGCGGCCCAGCGGTAGCCGTCGGCGCCCTCCTTCAGCAGGGCGGCCGCCTCGTCGCTCACGTTGGCGCCGTTCAGCAGCCCGCCCATGCCGCCCATGCCGCCCATGCCGCCCATGCCGCCCATGCCGCCCGTACCGCCGGGGCCACCGGCCGTGCCGCCGGCCATGCCACCCGTCGTACCGCCGGGCCCGTCGCCGGTGCCGCCGGGGGCGCCGTCCGTACGACCCGTGCCCGCCGTGCCGTCCGGGGCGCCGGGGAAGCCGCCCGTGCCGTCGGGGACGCGGTTGCCCTGTCCGCCGTCCTGCTGCGGGGTGCCGGGGAAGCCGGGGAAGCCGCCCGCGCCGTCCGGGCCGCGTCGCCCGCCGCCGCCCGGACCGAAGCCGCCCGCCACGGACGGCCCCGCCAGCACGATCGAGCCCTGGTGCGGGGTGTTGACCGTCTCCACCGCGTACGCCGCCGGACCGCCCAGCGCCGCCGCAGCACCGACCAGGCCCGCCACCGCCGCCAGGCGCCCGGCGAGCCGCGAGGGTCCGCCGGCCCGGCGCGCGAGCCGCGCTCCGAGCGGTCCGGCCACCAGCAGCGCCACCGCCGCGAGCAGCCCGCCGGCCAGCACCGTCGGCCGCAGCCACGGCAGGAAGCCGGTGCTGCGCCCGAGCAGCACGTACGCCCACACCGACGTCACCGCGAGCGTGCCGGCCAGCACCGCCGCGTACCGCAGCCGGTGCCGCGCCCGCCACAGCCCGTCCACGCCCATGCCGACCAGCGCCGCGACCGCCGGGGCCAGCGCCACCGTGTAGTACTGGTGGAAGATCCCGGACATGAAGCTGAAGGTCAGCGCGGTGCAGAGCAGCCAGCCGCCCCAGACCAGGAACGCCGCGCGCGCGGTGTCCGTCCGGGCGTGACGGCGGGTGGCCCAGAGACCGAACAGCAGCAGGACCAGCGCGGCCGGCATCAGCCAGGCGATCTGCCCGCCGATGTCGCCGTCGAACAGCCGGGTGATGCCGGTCCGGCCCCAGCCGCCCCCGCCGCGCATCCCGCCGGGCGGGTCTCCGGCGGCCGCGCCGGCCGCGTTGCCCGCCGCGTTGCCGAACGCCCCCTCGAACCCGCCCGGGAACCGGCCCGGTCCGCCGCCGACGCTGCCCGTCTCATTGCCGTTGAGCCGGCCGATCCCGTTGTAGCCGAAGGTGAGCGAGAGGAAGCTGTTGTCCTGCGAGCCGCCGACGTACGGCCGCGCCGAGGCCGGGACCAGCTCGACCACCGCGACCCACCAGCCGCCCGCGACCACCATGGCCAGCCCGCCGGCCAGCAGTTGGCGCACCCGGCGCCACAGCCCGGTCGGCGCCGCCACCAGGTGGACCAGTGCGAACGCGGGCAGCACCAGGAACGCCTGCAGCGTCTTGGTGAGGAAGGCCAGCCCGAACATCACCCCGGTGAACACCAGCCACCGGGTGCCCGCCGCCTCGATCGCCCGCAGCAGCCCGTACGCGGCCAGCGTGAGCAGCAGCACCAGCAGCGCGTCCGGGTTGTTGAAGCGGAACATCAGCGCCGCCACCGGCGTCAGCGCGAACGCCGCGCCCGCCAGCAGCCCGGCGAGCGGCGTGAAGCGCCGGCGCACCGTCGCGTACAGCACCGCCACCGTGGCCACCGCCATCAGCGCCTGCGGGGCCAGCACCGACCAGGAGGAGAGCCCGAAGACGCGCGCCGCGAGCGCCATCGGCCAGAGCGCGAGCGGCGGCTTGTCGACGGTGATGAAGTTCCCGGCGTCCGAGGATCCATAGAAGAAGGCCTTCCAGCTCTCGCTGCCCGCCTGGGCGGCGGCCGAGTAGAAGGCGTTGGCCCAGCCGGAGGCGGACAGGCCCCAGAGGTAGAGGACGGCGGTGGCGGCCAGCAGCGCGAGCAGCGCGGGCCGCACCCAGCGCGGGTCGTCGGCGCGCCCGCGCCAGGTCCGGCCCGGCAGGGTGCGCAGCCGCTCCGCCCAGGACGCCGGGCCCTCGGGTCCGGCCGGCGGCAGCGGGAACTCCGGGTAGAGCGGGGGCTCCGGCGGTTGCGGGAACTCCGGGTGCAGCGGCGGCTCGGCGGGCCGCCGTGGCGCCGCCCCCTCCGGCGAAGGGGCTGGCGGCAGGACCGGCGGCGGGTAGTTCCCGGCCTCCGGCCAGGGCTCGCCGGCCGGTGGGGTGTGGCTGGTCGTGGTCATGGGCGCTACGCTCGGGCGCCCGTGTGAGAGAACGGTGAGACGTGGGTATGAGCCGCCTGTGATCTGGCGGGCCCTGCCCCGTGCTCCCCCCTGCTACGCGGCCTGCGGCATCGTCAGGTGCCTGCCCAGCCACTCCAGGGCGGGCGGGATCTCCCTGGTCCAGGTGTGGAAGTTGTGGCCGCCGGTGTCGAGGGTGATGGTGGAGAGCTTGGTCGGCGCCTTGAAGGCGTTGACCATGGCCTGGGTGCCCTCGTAGTTGTTCTCGTCGTAGCTGGTGGCGAGCAGCAGCGCGACCGGTGCGGCGGGCTTGTTCTTCAGCCGCCAGAGCAGGTCGTTCTCCTGCTTCAGCTGGGCGCTGCCCCCGAACAGGTCGCCGGTGGTCTCGTCGATCGGCGCGGTGTAGTAGCCGGAGAGCGAGACCGCCGACCGGTAGGCGTCCGGCTTGCGCAGCGCGAACTTGAGGGCGCAGTAGCCGCCGGTCGAGTTGCCGATCACCGCGCGGTTGGCCGGGTCGGTGCCGATCCGGTAGTTGGCGGCCATCGCCGTGGGCAGGTCGCTGGTGAAGAAGGTCTCCACCTGGGGCCCGCCGGGGATGTCCATGCACTCGGTGTCGCGGTTGCCGGACAGGGTCGGGCGCATCAGCACCAGGACGGTCGGCGGCAGCTTGTTCTGCTCGATCGCGGAGAGGGCGGACGCCGGGTACTGCATCAGCGTGATGAGCTTCTCCGCCGAGCCCGGGTAGCCGGCCAGCACCAGCGCCATCGGGAAGCTGCGCTGCGCGTACTCCGGCTGGAAGTACTGCGGCGGCAGGTAGACGAAGGCGTCGCTGCTCAGGCCGCTGGCCCTGCCGCTGACCGAGACCTCCTGGATCAGCCCGGAGCGGTCGCGGGCCGAACCCTGCGCCGAGTACATGTTCTTCTCGCCGGTGACGGACAGCGAGGCCGCCGCGTTCGGCTGGTGGTCGACCACCGTGCCCGGCTTGCCGTTGGTGCCGAGCAGGTCGCTCCAGGAGCTGTAGAAACCGAAGTAGCCGTTGGCGATCAGCCCCATCGCGACCAGCACCGCGATCTGGGTGGCGAGGAACGCGCCGATCCGTCCGGTCCAGGCCTTCCACCCGCCGCCGCCGAGTCTCGGCCAGAACCACATCGTGGCGGCGAAGACGCAGATCGCGACGACGGAGGCGATGATCTGGAGGGGGAGACCCGTGAGGCTGAGCACGTCCCGATCGTAGTTGACGTCGGAGTCCGCTCCGTGCGCCCTGTCGTACGCCCCCGCTACGCTTCGGTGCGCCGCAAGTGAGCCCTGTTGACCGCGTCTTGTCGGGTCGGGATCATGTCGGCGGGGACAGCGGATCGCACGGAGTGTGCATGTATCAGTACCGAGAGAACACCCGGGGGAGCGGCATGAAGTCCTTCAGCAAGGTCGGCGTGGCGGTGGGCACCGCGTTGCTGCTGGCGGCCTGTTCGAGCGGCGGGTCGGGAGAGTCGGGAGAGTCCGGCGGCTCCAGCAGTGCGTCGGGAGGGTCGGCCGCGTCCAGCCCGTCCGACGGTTTCAGCGCCCTGCCCGCCCCGACGCGGACCCCGACGCCGACACCCACCCCGACGCCCACGCCGTACGGACCCGTGCTCGCCGGCTACGTCGACCCGGTCGGCACCGCGCTCGGCAAGATCAATCCGGCCGCCAACATGGGCAACTTCATCATCGGCCTCCAGGAGGCGGCCAGTGCCGCCAACTCCGCGAGCAGCGGGCTCGGCCTCAGCGACACGCCGGCCACCGTCGGCACCACCAAGCGCCAACTCGTGACGGCGCTCTCCCAGCTCGCCACCGACCTGACCAAGATCCGCAGCGACATCACGTCCAAGGCCTTCTGCAC
This sequence comes from Kitasatospora sp. NPDC057500, assembly GCF_042802195.1. Lineage (NCBI taxonomy): Bacteria > Bacillati > Actinomycetota > Actinomycetes > Kitasatosporales > Streptomycetaceae > Kitasatospora > Kitasatospora sp. NPDC057500. The sequence continues at coordinate 4,445 of NZ_JBHVER010000277.1, forward strand.
CACCGGCTCCGCCTACGCCCAGGTAGGCCTCTCCGAGGGCCTGAAGGCGATCCCGGCGGCCCTCGCCGAGATGGCCGCCGCCGGATACCCCACCAACTTCACCGTCCCCCAGACCCCGCCGCAGCAGACCCGCTCCAAGGAGAACGACACCTTCGTCACCAAGGGCCGGCTGCGCGGCAAGGGCGAGCTGAACGTCGACAACACGGCCGGTACCACCGACTCCGTCGTCTCGCTCTCCCAGAAGGGCAAGACGGTCCACTCGCTGTACGTCGGGAAGGGGAAGGAGGCGTCGATCTCGGGCATCGAGGACGGCACCTACGACATCTACTTCTCCGACGGCATCGACTGGGATTCGTCGCTGAAGATGTTCACCCAGAACTGCAGCTACACGAAGTTCGACGACACCATGGCCTTCGAGACCGACCGGACGACGTACTCGATCTGGTCGATCACGCTGACCGCGAAGGTCGGCGGCAACGCCGAGACGAGTGACGTGGACGAGGAGAACTTCCCGCAGCCGTAGCCGACCGGACCGGGTTCCGCGGACTCGGGTCCAGGTTCGGGTTCCGCGGACTCGGGTCCGGGTCCGGGGGCACCTGTAGTGCTCATTCGTCGAGGAAGACGTGCCCGAGGAGTCCGGGCTCCGGGTCCGCGGGCATCCGCACCAGCAGCACCCCGATCGCCGTGAGCCCTCCTGTCGGAGCGGCGTCTCCAGCGTCCGGCGGGGTCGGGCAAGTCCCCTCCCGTGGAGGGACTTCGAGCAGCTCTCCGGTCCGCCGAGGAACGCCGGTTGACGCCCGTTCGGACTGTCGCGGGCCGCTTGCCCGGCAATTGTCAGCGGCCCGTGCCAGACTCCCGTCATGGCACCAGAACCGCTCGCAACCCTCACCTTCGCCGCCTGGCGTCGCCTCGACCTCGCCACCGCCGGCCGTCTCGCCGCCCAGGTCGCGGGCAGCGTGGGCGGCCGTCTCGACCGTGTCGAGACGGCCGAGCACCTGGGCGCGCCGCTGCACCGCGTCCTGGTCGGACGCGGTGAGCGGATGTTCGCGCTGATACCGGGTGGGCGCGTCACGGTGGGCTTCGACGTGGCGGGTTGGCGGCCGTCCGCCGAACTCCTCGCCAGCTACCAGGAGAAGAGCGTCGATGAGGGCTTCGGCGACGGGGACCTGCACGGTCACCTCGCCCGGGTCCTCAGCCCGAGTCGGACCGTCACCGTGCCGACGCTGCTGATGGCCGTCGAGGACGAGCCGCTGGAGGAGGAGCCCGCCGACATGCCGGCCGTCCTCGCCGAGGAAGGCCTGCGCCTGCCCACCCCCGACGAGTGGGAGCACGGCTGCGGCGCCGGGGCGGGCACGCTGTTCCGCTGGGGCGACGAGTGCCCGCTCGACCGGTTGCCGTACGGGGACGGCCTCGGCCCGCAGGGCGAGCCGAACGCCTTCGGCCTGCGCATCGCCCACGACACCTACCGCTCCGAGATCACCAGCGAGCCCGGGGTCATCTACGGCGGTGACGGCGGCGAGTCGGTCTGCGGCGGCTACGGCACCGTCCTCGCCTGGCTGCCGCTCGCCACGGCCAACCGGCACCCGGACCTGGCGGCCATGGTGTTCAAGGAGGACGGCGACTACTGCACCGAGGACCTCTCGGCCCGCCCGGTCCTCGCCCTCCGCTGAGGGGTTACTCCTCCTCGTCCTCGTCCCACTCCGGGATGCTCCACCGCAGTACCGTTCCGCCACCGGCACCACGGTCGAGGGTCACGGGGTACACCCGACCCCAATCCCGCTCCCCGTGGTGCCGGACGGCGTGGTCACCCTGGCACCAGCTGAAGCCGAGCACGGGGCAGCCGCCGACCTCGATCTCGCCGACGCCAAGCGGTCGGGTGCGGCCGGCGCGATGGAGGAGGTGGAAGTCGGTGTGCGGTTCGGCGGACGAGACCAGGCCGCCGCCGCGGTATGCCGCGACTTCGAGGGCGAGGGCGGTCGCCGTCTCGACGGGCAGATCCAGCCAGCCGTAGGTCCCTCGCTCATCCCCCTCGTACTGCGGGATCCGCACACCGCCGAACCGCTGGTGCGCCTCCTCCATGTCGCGCCCCCAGTAGCTGACATCGGCGAGCCCGTCGGCCGGCTCGCCCTCCAGCCCGATCCAGGCATCCAGCCCGACCGCGTCCCCGAGCACCATCCCACCCCGGTCCACCGGCAGGTCCCCGAGCAGCACCGGCGCCTTCCGCCCCACCGGCCACGGCACCCCGAGCTCCACCTCCAGTACGGCGATCGCGGGCTCCTCGTCGAACGGCGAAGGCGCCGTCCGGGCCCGCACCGCCAGCGCCCGCGCACCGTCGACGGCCACGGCCACCGCCTCCGCCATGTCCTCCACGAGGTGCCCGCCCCCGGCCCCCTGCCCCGCCGCCTCCCGCGCCCGCTCGGACAGCGGCCTCCCGACCTCCGGCCAGTAGTCCAACCACGTCACCATGCCGAGGACGAGCACCCCGGAGGGCGCGGTGACGGTCCCCAGGTGCGTGAAGCTGTCGTTCATGCACCCGATCCTGCCGTACCGCTAGGACAATCCGGTCCCCGCGGGCACTGGTCCGCCATCGGCGGCGTCCAGCATGACAGCCCCTTCGAGGCGTTCACAGCGGCGACCGGACGGCCGGCGCCCTCCCGCCGCGTCGGCCGCTTCGCCGGCTTCACGTCGGCGCGCGGGGAGCGGTCCCGGTACTTCACCCCCCTCGATCATGCGGTTGGGGCCATCCCCGCGAAGGCGGGGAACAGGTGATCATCGCAGTGCCCACGCCCCGCTGCCGGGGGCCATCCCCGCTCATGCGGGGAGCAGGGTGCTGACCAGCGGGTCCATGGCGGGCGGCGGCTGTCCCGTGCAACTTGCTGAGACCCGGTCATTTCGGACTTCTGGGGCGTGTATCCGCTTCCGGGTACGGAAACGATAGCCGAGTACCGCTCGAAGCCGACTGCATTGACGACCCGTCGGCCCTCCCGCTCCCGGCCGGTCCTGCCCGCGCGAATTCCCCATGCGACTTCGGCCCGCACGGTTGACCTCTTGAAGTGGGCATGGCACTTTCGTGCGGCGCGGGCGTCCGCAACCGGTCGTACGCCCCGCATCCCCCACAAGGAGAGCCATGTTCAGAAGACTTGCCGCCGCGTCCGCCGCGAGCGCTGTCATTGCCGGGGTCCTGACCTCCGTGGCAGTCGCGCCCGCGCAGGCGGTGCAGGCCGGTGACCTGACGTCCACCATCGCGCTGAGCAACTGCTCCGCCTCGCTGGTGCGTTACCCATCCTCGGTCGACACCGACCGGGCCCTCATGCTCACCAACGGCCACTGCCTGCCGACCATGCCGTCCGCCGGCCAGGTCATCCAGAACCAGACCGCCAGCCGCAGCGGCACCCTGCTCAACGCCTCCGGCGGTTCCCTCGGCACCGTGTCGGCCGACAGGATCCTCTACGCCACGATGACCGGCACCGACGTAGCGCTGTACCAACTCACCGACACCTTCGGGTCGATCACCTCCAAGTTCGGCGCGACGGCGCTGACCATCAGCGACACCCACCCGGTCGACGGCTCGGCGATGTTCATACCGTCCTCGTACTGGAAGCAGACCTGGAACTGCTCCATCAACGGCTTCGTCGGCACGCTCCGCGAGGACGCGTGGACCTGGCGCGACTCCATCCGCTACAGCACCGGCTGCAACACCACGCACGGCACCTCGGGCTCGCCGATCGTCGACGCCGCGACGAAGAAGGTCGTCGGCATCAACAACACCGGCAACGACGACGGCCAGATGTGCACGCTCAACAACCCCTGCGAGGTGGCCGCCGACGGCACCACCACCGCGCACCAGGGGCAGAGCTACGGCCAGGAGACCTACTGGTTCACCACCTGCCTGGGCAACGGACGCGTCATCGACCTCAACGTCAGCGGCTGCCTGCTGACGAAGCCCGCGGGCAGCGGCACCGTCTCGGTCGCGAACCCGGGCAACCAGTCGACGGCGGTGGGCGGTTCGGCGAACCTCCAGATCCAGGCGAGCGGCGGCTCGACGCCGTACACCTACTCGGCCACCGGCCTGCCGGCCGGGCTCTCCGTCAACGCCTCCACCGGCGTCATCAGCGGCACCGCCACCACGGCGGGCACGTACAACGTGACCGTCACGGCCAAGGACGCGGCCGCCAAGTCGGGCAGCACCACCTTCACCTGGACGGTCACGGGTGGCGGTGGCGGCACCTGCACCCCGGCGCAGCTGCTCGGCAACGCGGGCTTCGAGACGGGCACGGCCTCGCCGTGGACCGCCTCCAGCGGCGTGGTCGACAACTCC
>NZ_JBHVER010000278.1:0-8628 GCF_042802195.1 Kitasatospora sp. NPDC057500
TCCGGGGGCGATCCGACCGGCGACCGACCGCCGGATCGCCCCCGGAGGCGGGCGGCAGGGATCAGCCCTGGTACGGCGTCTGAGGGGCCTGAGGGGCCTGAGGGGCCTGCGGAGCCTGGGCCGACTGCGGCTGGTACGGCGACGCCTGCGGGTACGGGGCGTTGGGCTGGTACGGCGAGGGCGCCGGGACCGGCGGGACGGCCGGCGTCTCGGAGCGCGTGAGCAGGGCCTTCACCGCGTTGGCTATCAGTACCACCGGAAGGATGAACGCCTTGAAGAACAGCGTGTACTCGCCGCCCTCGAAGACGAACGCCAGGTAGTACGCGTAGCCGGTGAAGCCCAGGCCGGCCAGCACGTTGAGGATGCGCCAGCCGATCTTCAGGCCGCCGAGGTTGACGGCACCGATGACCAGCAGCGCGACGCCGCTGATCGCGAGCAGCACGACGTACCAGGAGAAGAGCGGGTCGACGTCGAAGTCGAGATTCACGAGGTGTTCCTGTTGTTCCAGGGGGACGGGCGGGCGCGCCGGGGCGGACCGCCGGGGACGAGTGCGCACAGTACTGGAGCCCGCCGACAGCCGTCCTCACGATTTCGTCACGGTGTCATCGCCGAATCCGTCCGGCGAACCTCCCTCCCACCCCTTGAAAACCGCTCAGGAAGCGTCCGTGCGTTCGGATATGATGCGCCCGTCGCTGGTGGTTGGGGGGCGAAGCAGCGACCCGGGTGAAAGTCCCGGAGCGGCCCTCCACCTCGGCGAACCGCCTGCTGCCGGTTCGCCGGGTTCGCCCGCCTTCCTTCCGTGAGGTCCCCCTTGCGTACTCAGCACCGCAGATCCCTCGCCCTCGCCGCCGCCGCCACCCTGGTTTCGGGCGTGGCCCTGACCGCGGCCGCCCCGGGCGCTGCCGCGCTGCCGCGTTCCGGCGGCGCCACCGGAACGGTGCGGCAGACCGCGGGCCAGGGCACCCCGGTGCCCGGCGGCCCGCAGGAGCAGCACGGCCCGGTGACGGCCGTCCTCGCCGGCTTCCCCGCCGCGCTGAGCGCCGGCGGTCCGGCCGCCGAGTTCACCGCCACCCTGCGGAACACCGCCGACCACGCGGTCGACGTCACCACCGGCTTCACCGTCGCCAACCTCGACTCCGGCGTCCGCGAGACCCAGCTCAAGCTGGACCACCAGGCCCCCGGCGGCGCGTGGAAGCCCGCCGTGCTCAGCCCGGGCGCCGGCACCGGTGCCACCTGGAACCTCGACACCTCCGCGACCCGGCTGAGCCTGCCCGCCGGCGCCTCCGTGACGTACCGGCTGCGGCTCGCCGCCACCGCCGACGCGCCCGCCGGCCGGGCCACCGGCGGGTTCAGGGCGGTGGTCTCCGACCCGACCCTGCCGCCGGAGCACCGGATCTCCGAGGCGAACACCCCGCACCAGGAGTTCACCACCGTCGCGGCCGGCCCCACCGCCGCGCCGACGACCGCCTCCGCACCCGGCGTGCCGTACCTCGGCCTGGACGCGGTGCCCGGCTCCTTCACGGCCGGCGGCGAGGCCAGGCCGTTCCGGCTGACGCTCACCAACCGCAGCGGCAAGGACATCGCCTTCCTGCCCGAACTCACCCTCCGGGGCGCGGCCCTGCCCGCCGCCGGGGTGGCCGGGCTGGACTTCCGGACCTCCGACGGCCAGTGGCTGACGGCCACCGCGGACGACGGCCGCAGCGCACCCGGGACGGTCACGCTGGTGCTGCGCGCGCCGGACCGGGACGCCTCCCTGGTCCGGCTGCGCGACGGCGAGTCCCGGACGCTCAACGTGCGGCTGGCGTTCGGGCCGGACTTCCCGGCGGGCGTCGTGTCGGTGCAGTTCGCCGGGAACAGCCTGCCGCTCGCCGGGGGCGGCCTCGGGGGCGGCGCCGGGGTGCCGGCGAACAGTTCTTCGGTCGACGTCACCGTGTCGGCCGCCGCGCCGGCCACGCCCAGCACCGAGCCCAGCACCTCCGCCACGGACGGCGGCGCCCCGACCGCCACCGCCGAGCCGCCGGCCACCGCGCCGAGCGCGTCCGGCAGCGGCGGCGGCCCGGCGGTCGGCCTCGCGGCGGTCACCCCGACGCCGGTCGCGGCGGGCACGGTCGCGGCCGTCCCGGCGGCGCAGACCACGCCGACGCCGACCGGCGAGCCCGCCGCCGCCCCGGCACCGGCCGTCACCGTCACCGTGGCGGCCCCGGCGCCCCCCGTCGACCTCGCCTCCACCGGCGGCTCGTCGACCAACACCCCGATGGCGATCACCGGCGCCACCTCGATCGCGATGGGCATCGGCACGCTGGTGGTCGCCCACCGCCGGCAGAAGGCCCGCCCGGTCCTCGCCACCCGGGCTCCCCGCCCGGCCGCAGGCCCGGGGGCGGGTCCGGCGGCGGGCCCGGGCCCGAGGCCGAACCCCGCGCCGAGGCCCGTCCGGGGCCCGGCGGCAGGCCCTGGCGGGGCTGCCGGTCGGGGGTGAGCGGCCGCGTGGTGCCGTGGGTTCTCCGCACGAGCCCCGGCGCCGGGCGCGGGTTCGGCGGTGCAGGACGTGCCGCGGTCCGGTGGCCGGTCCCGGCGGGGTGGGTGCGGGCGGCCGAGCGCGTGCTGCCGGCCGTCCGCTGCGGCCCGGGCGTCCTGGAGGCAGGAGACCTGGGCGGACACCTGGTGCCGCACGCCTTCCTGCGTTTCGGTGGTGGGTCCGGCAGGCGGGGGGTGAGTGACGGGTGACCGATCACGAGGTGCTGCGCGTGTTCTGCGGCCCGGACGGCGGGCACGGGAACGCGCTGGGCGTCGTCCGGGACGGTGCCGCCGTGCCCGGTCGGCGTGACCGCCAGGCGATCGCGCGGGAACTCGGCTTCAGCGAGACGGTGTTCGTCGACGACCCGGAGCGCGGCGTCATCGACATCTACACGCCCGGCCTGCGCCTGCCGTTCGCCGGGCACCCGTGCGTCGGCGCAGCCTGGCTGCTCGGCGTGGACCGGCTGGTCACGGCGGCCGGCGTGGTCGGCGTCCGGCGCGAAGGGGAGTTCACCCGGATCGCGGCGCCCGCCGCCTGGGCCCCGCCGCGCACGCTGCGCCGGCACGCGACGCCCGCCGAGGTGGACGCCCTGGCGGTGCCGCCGCCGGGGGAGTGGATCTACGCCTGGGCCTGGCAGGACGAGGCGGCGGGCACCGTCCGCGCCCGGGCCTTCCCCGGCCGGGACGACGGCATCGACGAGGACGAGGCCACCGGGGCGGCGGCGATCCTGCTGACCGCCGAACTGGGCCGCGGCCTGACGATCACCCAGGGCCGGGGCTCGCAGCTCGTCACGGGGCTCGCGGCCGGGGGAAGGGCCGAGGTCGGCGGCAGGGTCCGCCGGGAGGGCTGAGGGGCCGTGGAGGAACCGCAGTTCGAGGCCGTCGTGACCCGGGTCGGAGAGCGCAGGCTCGCCGTCCACCAGGTGCTCCGTGCGAGGGGCGGGTTGAGCCTCTGGCAGGTCGAGTGCCTGCTGGACCGGGCCCCGGTCCGCGTCGACGAGCACCACCTGTCCGACCTCCGCCGAAGGACGGAGCGGCTGCGCGAGGCAGGTGCCGAAGTCTCGCTGTCGTGCCGCGAGTGCGGCCGGCCCGCGCCCGAGGAGGGCGAGCTGATCGACGCCGGACCGTGCGCCGCGGCCCGCCGGCCCTACTGCCCGGCGAGCAGCGACCGGCCGCCGTCCATGGCGCGGTACCCGTAGACCGGCTCCCGCGTGCTGGCGAGGGGCGCGCTCAACGCCCGTGCGAGGAGGCCGGTTCGGCGAAGACGGCGGACTTGGGCGCGGCGGTTGCCGGGGCGGGCACGGACGGCGCCGCCGCCGGGGCGGGCGCCGGAGGCCGGGGGGTGGTGGCGCGGCGGAGGAGGAAGGTGCGGCCGGCGGGGACCAGGGCGAGGTGGACGGCCGCGACACCGGCGACGGCGAGCAGGATGTGGTCCACGTTGAGCACATGGCCCGGGGCCCAGGAGGAGAGGAACTCCAGCGCCGTGGCCAGCAGGGCCGAGGCGCCGGTGGTGCGGAGGAAGGACGGGAGCCACCGGGTGGTCAGGCGGCCTCCGGCGAGCGGGAGGAAGACGCCGAGCGGGGCGAGCAGCAGCAGTTCGCTCAGCAGTTGTCCGGCGCTGGTGGAGCGGAGCGAGGCCAGCGGCGTCAGGTTGGCGTCGTAGACCCAGGCCACCGGCAGTGGTCTCAGCACCATCCAGCACACCAGCACCAGGTGGACGGTGAGGCCGAGCAGGCCCACCACCCGTAGTGGACGTTGGGAACGCTGGACGGCCGTCGCCCGTCCGGTCTCGGTCCGCACGCCGGCCCGCTCCTCGCGTGGCCTGGTGCCATCTCGCTGCACGGGGGGTAGGACGTGCACCGGCGGCGTGACGGTTCCATGCCCGGTGTGAACCCGGCGCCGCGCGCCGGGTGCCCCGGCGGGGGCCGCGGCCCCCGCCGGCAGCGCTCCTACCGGCAGCGCTCCTACCGGCAGCGCTCCTACCGGCAGGGCGCCGTGGTGGACGCGGTGGGCGACGGCAGCGCGCCGAACACGTTGTCCGCCGGCGGCGTCGGCGACACCACGACGGGCGACCGCGACGCGGACGGCGACGGCGACGCGGCCACGGACGGCGAACCGGTCGGCGAACCCGACGCCGACCCGGCCCGGGCCGCCGCCGCGGCGTGGGCCGGGGCCTGCGGGGCCGCGCCCGCGCCCGCCCCGGCGCCCGGGGACGGCGTGCTCGGCGCGGTGGGTATCCGCGCCACCGTCGGGCAGGCGGTCCGGCTGGCCGGCGCGCCCGCGTCCACCGGGACGGCGGTCGGACGGATGCCGCAGCCGGCGGCCAGCGCGGCCAGCCCCAGCAGCGCGGCGGCGGCCGACAGGCGCCGGCCGTCCCTGCGGTTCGGGCGAACACGGCTCACTGGGCACGCTCCTCGGAGGCGGTGTCGGCCGGCGGCGGAGGCGGCGGCGTCCGCGGCAGGGTCAGCGTGAACACCGCGCCGGTCTCGCCGTTCGCGGCGGTGATGGTCCCCCCGTGGATCTGCGCGTTGGCCATCGCGATGGACAGGCCGAGTCCGCTGCCCTCCGAGCGGGCCCGCCCCTTGTCGGCCTTGTAGAACCGGTCGAAGACGTGCGGCAGCACGTCCTCCGGGATGCCGGGGCCGCTGTCCGACACCTCGACGACCACGCTGTCCCCCTCCTCGCGCACCCGCACCCGCACCGGCGAGCCGCCGTGCTTGAGCGCGTTGCCGATGAGGTTGGCGAAGACGACGTCCAGCCGGCGCGGGTCGACCACCGCCCGCACCCCGCGCGGCGCGTCCACCTCCACCGCGTCGTACCAGGCCCGGCCGTCGATGCAGGACATGATCAGGTCCGCGATGTCCACCTCGTCGGCGACCAGCTTGGCCGTGCCGGCGTCGAAGCGGGTCACCTCCATCAGGTTCTCCACCAGGTCGGACAGCCGGCGGGTCTCGCTGACCACCAGCCGCACCGCCGGCTCGATCATCGGGTCCAGCGACTCCGCCTCGTCCTCCAGGATGTCCGTCACGGCGGTCATCGCGGTCAGCGGCGTGCGCAGCTCGTGCGACATGTCGGCGACGAACCGCCGGCTCTGCGCCTCGCGCGCGCTCAGCTCCTCGACCTGCTCGTGCAGCGACTCCGCGGTCCGGTTGAAGGTCCGTGCCAGGTCGGCGAGTTCGTCCGAGCCCTCGACCTCCAGCCGGGTGTCCAGATGCCCCTCGCCGAGCCGGCGCGCCGCGTCCCCGAGCCGCCGCACCGGGCGCAGCACCGTCGCCGAGGCCGCCTGCGCGAGCAGCGCCGAGCCGATCAGCGCCAGCAGCGTGGCGATCGCCAGCGACCAGCCGAGCGTGTTCAGGTCGGCCCGCTCGTTCTCCAGCGACTTGAACATGTAGGCGGTCGGGCCGGTCGGCACCACCTTGGTGCCGCCGATCACGAACGGCCGGCCGTCGAGGTTCTGCCGCTGCCAGTACAGGTGGTAGGTGTACGGGTTGGACTCGGTGATCTCGCGCGGCCTGTTGACCGCGGACTGCAGCGGGCCCGGCACATTGGCGAGCGTGTACTGGGTGGGGCTTGAGGAGGCGATGCAGTCCGGCAGCGCCGGGTCCGCCACCACCACGTCGTAGCTGAGCCCGGAACTGGCGACGGTGCCCGCCAGCGCGTTCAGGTCCTCGCAGGTCGCGCTCAGCGGCAGGCTCGACACGTTGCGGCTGAGCGAGACCCGGAAGTCGTTGAGCGCGGTGTCCTGGGCGCGCTTGAGCACCGCGTCGCGGTTCAGCCAGTACGCGATGCCGGAGGCCGAGACGGCGGTGAGCAGCGCGACCGCGGCGAACACCGCGATCAGCCGCACGCGCAGCGAGCGCAGCCGTCGCCACGGGCCGGAGGAGAACCGGGCCGTCGTCTGATGGTTGGTCACGGGAACCTGTCGTTGCGGGAGGTCAGCGCGCGCGGCGGGATATCGCCGGCGCCGGACGAGGGGCGGCCGGGGCGGCGGGGACGGCGGTCACGCCGGAGGGTCCAGCCGGTAGCCGACGCCGCGCACCGTGCGGATCAGCGTCGGGGCCGAGGGCACGTCCTCGACCTTGGCCCGCAGCCGCTGGACGCAGGCGTCCACCAGCCGGGAGTCGCCCAGGTAGTCGTGCTCCCAGACCAGCCGCAGCAACTGCTGGCGCGACAGCGCCTGCCCGGGCCGGCGGCTGAGCTCCAGCAGCAGCCGCAGCTCGGTCGGGGTCAGCTGGAGGTCCGCGCCGTCCTTGGTGACCGTCATCGCCGCCCGGTCGATCACCACGCTGCCGTAGACCGACGAGTCCGAGTTCTCCCGCTCGCCGCGCCGCAGCACCGCCCTGATCCGGGCGTCCAGCACGCGCGGCTGCACCGGCTTGACGACGTAGTCGTCCGCGCCCGACTCCAGGCCCACCACCACGTCGATGTCGTCGGAGCGGGCCGTCAGCAGGATGATCGGCAGCTGGTCGGTGCGGCGGATCCGGCGGCAGACCTCGAAGCCGTCGATGCCGGGCAGCATGACGTCCAGCACGATGAGGTCGGGACGCTGCTCCTTGAAGAGCCTCAGACCGTCCTCGCCGGAGGCGGCGGTGGCCACGCGGTGGCCCTGGCGGGTGAGGGCGAGTTCGAGGCCGGTGCGGATGGCGTCGTCGTCCTCGATCAGAAGGAGGAAAGGCACGGCCTCATTCTGGCTCACCCGGAGCGGGTAATCACCCCCCCACCGCCCGCCCGGGTCCGGTCACCGCCCGTGCGGGAACCGCGGCGCCCGTGACCGGCGTCCGTCAACGGCGGGAGGCGCACGGGGACCAAGGGCCCGGGCCTGTGACAGCCCTGTGACAGTCGACGGACAGCGCCATCACAACCGGCGGGCAGGATTTTCGATGTCGCCGCAGGACAGCGGGCCAATCGGCCGGCTGGGGCGGCGGCAAACGCAACCGCTCGAACCGACCAAGGGGGCGCACGATGAACGCCACGCTTCAGACCCGGACCAACCCGGCTGTCCGCACCGCGCGTTCATCGGCCACCGCGTTCAGGGCCCGGCCGGCGGCCGGGACCGAGGAGGGATCCGGTGCCGTGATCGTGCGGGGGTGCGCGCACAGCACCGGTGGAAACACTGTCGCCCGCCGGGTGAGCGGCGGCGGCAGGACGGGGGAGCTGTACGGGATCGGCCGCCGGGGGAGCGCGGCCGACTCCGGCAGCACCTTGACGCTGCGGGGGATCCTCCCCGTCCGCGTCGAGGGCAAGGACGCCCTGGGGGGGAACCGGGGCATCGGGGGGACCGGCCTGCGGAAGGCCGACTCGGGGGAGTCGGCCGGCCGCGAGGCCGCCGGTGCGACGCTGCTGCGGCTGAGCCCCGCGGCGGCGCCCGCCGCCGAGCCGGAGCGACCCGCCGTCGCCGAGGACCACATCACCGAGTTCACCGCGTACGTCCGCGAGCGTCGCGCCTCGCTGTACGCCACCGCCTACCACCTCACCGGTGACCGCTACGAGGCCGAGGACCTGCTGCAGAGCGCGCTCTTCAGCACCTACCGCGCCTGGGGCCGGATCACCGACAAGGCCGCGGTCGGGGGCTACCTGCGTCGCACCATGACCAACCTGCACATCTCCGCCTGGCGGCGCCGCAAGGTCAACGAGTACCCGACCGAGGAGCTGCCGGAGACGGTCGGCGACACCGACGCGATGGGCGGCACCGAGCTGCGCGCCGTGCTCTGGCAGGCGCTGGCCAAGCTGCCGGAGAACCAGCGCACCATGCTGGTGCTGCGCTACTACGAGGGCAAGACCGACCCGGAGATCGCCGACGTGCTCGGCATCAGCGTCGGCACGGTCAAGAGCAGCATCTGGCGCGCGCTGCGCCGGCTGCGCGACGACGAGCAGCTGAACACCTCGGGCGACACCCTGCGGGCGTTCGGCGAGCTGGTCGCGTGACGACGGTGGCGTGACGCCGTCAAGACGTTCCGGTCCGCCGTGGGGGTGGGACCGGACGGGGGCTCCCGTCGGGGGACGGGTGACAGGACGGACGCGGTACGGGTGGCGCCGGCTCGGGGGAGCGGCGGCACCGGGAGGGGACCGCGGACGTCCGGGGAAGGCGGCGGGCCCGGTGCGGGGGAGACGCAC
>NZ_JBHVER010000279.1:0-8494 GCF_042802195.1 Kitasatospora sp. NPDC057500
TGACCGGGGTGGCGTCGCTGCTACCGGTCTGGGCGAGCGCCGGGGCGACCGGGGTCTGCGTGGGCGTCGGGGTCGGCGTGGGCGTCGCCGTACGGCTGGGGGTGGGGGTGGGCGTCGCCGTACGGGTCGGGGTGGGCGTCGGGGTCGGCGTCGCCGTACGGGTGGGCGTGGGGGTCGGGGTCGGGGTGAGCGTCGGCGTCGGGGTGGGAGTCGGCGTCGGGGTGGGCGTGGGGGTCGGCGTCGGCGTCGGCGTCGGCGTCGGGGTGGGAGTCGGCGTCGGCGTGGGGGTGGGAGTCGGGGTCGCGCAGACCGGGATCGTCTTGGTCTCGGTCTTGTTCCAGTCGTTGTTCTTGGGGTCCTCGGTGGTGGTCACCACGAGGGTGGCGCTGACCGGCTCGTTGTGCGCCTTCACCGGGAAGGTCTGGTGGAACTCCTTGCCGAACACCTGCTGGTCGAGCAGCTTCTCGCCGCCGACGGTCAGGCTGACGACGTTCTTGATGTTCGCCTCGGGGCTGTAGTTCTTCAGGTCGATCACGACCTTGTCGCAGGTCACCTGCCAGGTCGGCACGTGGGCCGAGGCACTGGTCGCCAGCACCACCGGCAGCAGGGCCGCGGCCGCCGCCGTTCCCGCGATCGCCGCTCCGGTTCCGATCACTGTCTGCCGCCGCTGTCGCGCCATCTCGTTTGTCCCCTCCGAACGGTCTTGTGCAGCAGGCGCGTTGAGTGGAACAGCGGTGGCCCGCTACGACTGTCCGGGGGACTCTACCGGCACCCCCGTACCCCTCCACACCCCGCTGCGCGGCCGGAATTCCTCTTTCCGTCCGCACCCGCATGTGCATCGGCAGCCCATCACACCCGCTGCCTCGAACGACACCGCTTCGGCCAACTTGAAATGAACTCTGTCACAGTGGCCGAAAAGCGCGACCCCCGGTGATCGTTCGCGATCACCGGGGGTGCCTGTTCGGGCAGTTCGGACCGTTATCGGTCCGACGTCGTCCCGCGGCGGACTCAGACCTGGCCGGCCGCCTTGCGCCGACGCGCGACCAGGACCAGCGCGCCACCGGCGGCGATCACCACCGCACCGCCGATCGCCAGCGGCACGACCGGGCCGGAACCGGTGTGGGCGAGGTCGCCCCCGGCGTTGGCCTGGGCCGACGGGCTCGCCGCGGCACCCGCCACGACCGCCGCGCCGGACGCGGAGGCCGACGGGCTCGCCGAGGCGCCCGCGGACGGCTTGGCCGTACCCGACGCGGACGGGCTGCTAGAAGCGCCCGGCGTCACGGACGGACCAGGGGTGCCCGGGGTGGCCGGCGGGGTGCTCGGCGTCCCGGTGGTTCCCGGGGTGGCCGGCGTCGACGGCGTGGTGGTGGCGGACGGCGTACCGGTCGGCACCACCACCGGCGGCGTGGTGGCCGGGGTGGTCGGCGGCGTGGTGGGCGGCACGACGCCCGGCAGGCAGCCGGTGAACGGGTAGTGGTGCGTCTCCGCACCGCCCTTGCCGGTCAGCGACTTGACGATGACCGAGCCGTTCACCGGGGCGGCCGAGCCGAGGTCGAAGGCGGCGTTCGGCGCCAGCACGGTGCCGGACCAGGCGGCCAGGCTGCTCTTGACCACCTTGGTGGCGGTCGGGAAGTTCCAGAGCAGCTTGGAGCGGATGGCACCGCCGTGCGCGCTCTGCAGCTTGTCGTCCAGGACGTAGGCCTTCTTGCCCTCGTCCCACAGGTGGAAGCCCGTGGTCTTCGCGGCGGCCTGGTCGTACGACGAGCCGGTCACGGTGACCACGGTGACCGCGCCGGCCGGCACCTTCACGTAGATGTCGGTGGCGCCCTGGAGGGTGGCGGCGGGGACCGTGAAGCTGTTGAACTTCGCGTCGCCGCTGGTGAGGTGGAGCTCCTTGCCCTTGGCCTCGACGGTGGCGCCGGCGGTCTGCGGCAGCCCCGCCAGCGTGGTGGCGACGGAGCGCGCCTTGGCGAACTCGGCGGCGAAGTCGATCGGCGAGGCGCCCTGGGCGATGCTGCCCTGGTGGGCCTGGATCACATCGGCCTCGGTCTTCGCGCCGTAGACGCCGTTGCCCTTCATCACCTGGGTGTTGTGCCCGGTCAGCTTGCCCGCCACGACCAGGGCGTTTCCGCCGGGCAGCGCCTTGACCTGGTCGGCGGTCAGTTCCTGGCCGACCGAGAAGCCGCCGGTGAAGTCGGCGTTGCCGCCGACCGCCACCGCACCCTCGGCGTCCGGCGTGTGGGTGTCGTCGCCCTCCACGAACTCACCGTAGAGGTTGGCGACCCCGAGGCTCAGGCACTGGTTCGGGTCGGCTGCGTGGGCGGTGGCCGGGGCTACGAGCGCGGCCAGTACGAGTGATCCACCGAGCGCGAGCGCTGCGGCGGGAACGGATATGCGCATGTGCAGGATCTCCGCTTACGTGCGGGGGGTGGGAGGGGTCCACCTGAAAAAGGTATGGACCAACCCGCACTCTTTCGGCCAAATGGGTGAATGGTCAAGACCAATGACCGCGTTGCCCGAACAGTCCTTTTTGCGCCCTCTTTGCATCCAGTGGGTTTACCTCTAAGTCGACATGGGAAAGCTCCGCCGTTCAGCCGGAGCAACGGCGTCCGCCCCGCTCCAAGATCGCCTGTAAGGCCGCATACCATGGACGCCGTGCCTAACACCACCCCCTTCTCCCTGCTCGCCGAGCGCTGGCAGCCCTCCGCCGCCGTGGTCAAGCGCGCCGCGTTCGCCGCGCTGGTGATGAGCGTGGTGATCGTCGTCACCGGCGGTGCCGTCCGCCTCACCGCCTCCGGCCTCGGCTGCACCACCTGGCCGCGCTGCACCGACGAGAGCCTCACACCGACCGCCGAGATGGGCTTCCACGGCGTCATCGAGTTCGCCAACCGGATGCTCACCTACGTCCTGAGCGCAGCCGTCGGCTGGGCGATCCTCGCCGCCCGCTGCTCCCGGCCCTGGCGGCGCGGCCTGTCCAAGCTCGGCTGGGCCCAGTTCTGGCTGGTGATGAGCAACGCCGTGCTCGGCGGCATCACCGTGCTGACCGGCCTCAACCCCTACACGGTGGCGCTGCACCTGATCGCCGCGATGGCCCTGGTCTGGGTCGCGACCCTGATGTGGGAGCGCAGCAAGGAGGGCGACGGCCCGGCCCGCCCGCTGGTGGCCGAGCCCATCAGGAGGCTCAGCTACGTGCTGGTCGGCGCGATCGGCCTGCTGGTGGCCGCCGGCACCCTGGTCACCGGCGCCGGCCACCACCCCGGCACGCCCCGGGACAACAAGATGGTCCCGCGCATCCCGCTGGACTACGACCGGCTCGCCCAGGCCCATGCCGACCTGGCCTTCGTCTCGATCGGCCTCTCGATCGCGGTGATCTTCGTCTTCGCCGCCGTCAAGGCCCCGCCGGCCGCCAAGGCCCGGGCCCGCGAGCTGCTCGTCGGCCTGCTGCTCCAGGGCGTGATCGGCTTCGTCCAGTACTTCACCGACGTCCCCGAGCTCCTGGTCGGACTCCACATGCTCGGCGCCACCCTGATCTGGATCGCCGCCCTGCGCATCCCCCTCGCCCTGCGCGCCCGCGAGGACGCCCCCGCGACCGCCCCCGCCGCCCGCGCCCCCGAACCCGCGACCGCCTGACGGCCCCCGGACGGCCCCCGGACGGACACCGCGAAGGGCCCCGGTCGACGCGACCGGGGCCCTTCGGCGTACGCGCGGGCGGAGCGGGTCAGCCGCCGAGCTGGATGCCGGCCATCCGCTTCCACTCGTACTCGCCGGTCTTCACGCGCAGGCCCAGCTCGCCCTCGAAGTCGTCGTGCAGGGTGATCCCGGCCAGCTCGGCGGCCCGGCGGCCCACCGCGTAGCTGGGCGCGACCTGGTCGCCCCAGGTGCCGTCGGCGCCGACCACCACGATCCGGGTGGCGACCGCGCCGACGTACTCCACGACGCCGTCGGCGCTGCCGCCGTGCTGCGCGGCGAAGGCGGTCAGGTTCTTGGCGATGCGCTTGGCACGGCGCTCGGCGCGGGCGTCCGGCGCGGCGGGGGTGGCGGTCTCTGCGCTGCTCATGCCCGCATGCTACCCAGCGGTAGGGGCACTGGCGACGGGAGCGCCGTGTGCACCGGGCCACATACTGAGGGGGTGACCTTCGACGGCTGGCCGGCCGAGGCCCTCGACTTCTACGAGCACCTCGAAGCCGACAACTCCAAGACCTTCTGGCAGTCCCACAAGGACCAGTACGAGCAGGCCGTACGGGAGCCCATGGAACGGCTGCTCGCCGAGCTGGAACCCGAGTTCGGGCCGGGAAGGATCTTCCGCCCCAACCGCGACGTCCGGTTCAGCGCCGACAAGTCCCCCTACAAGACCCACATCGGCGCCCACCTGCGGGCCGGCGGCTACGTCCAGCTCTCCGCCGACGGCCTGGCCTGCGGCAACGGGCTGTACCAGCTCGCCGCCGACCAGCTGGAGCGCTACCGCGCCGCGGTCGCCGAGGACGTCTCCGGCGCCGAGCTGGAGCGGGTGGTCGCCCGGGTCCGCAAGGCCGGCCCCGAGGTGGTCGGCCGGGACTCCCTGAAGTCCGCCCCGCGCGGCTACCCCAAGGACCACCCGCGGATCGCCCTGCTCCGCCACAAGGGGCTGATCGCGTGGCAGGAGTGGGCCCCGGAGCCCTGGCTGGGCACCCGGGCGGCCTACGAGCGGATCACCGGCTTCCTGCGGGCCTCCCAACCCCTCAAGGACTGGCTGGACGGCCACGTCGGCCCCTCCGGGCTCCCGTCCCGCTGAGCACCCGGAAAGGAGGAAGGCCCCGGTCGGATCGACCGGGGCCTTCTCTTCAGCGCATCACTTCACGAACGGATCCACCGCGATCACCACGAACAGCAGTGTCAGGTAGGTGATCGACCAGTGGAACAGCCGCATCTCCTTGAGCTTGGCGCCCACCACCCCGGCCTTGGCCCGCCCGTGCAGCGCGTGCGCCTCCTTGAGCCAGGCCGCGCCGAGCAGCACCGCCGACACCGGGTAGAGCCAGCTGGTGTCGGCCAGCGGCCACAGCAGCAGCGAGACCGCCACCATCACCCAGGAGTAGGCGACGATCTGCTTGGCGACCGCCAGGTTGCCCTTGATCACCGGCAGCATCGGCACCCCGGCCCGGGCGTAGTCCTCGCGCACCTTCATCGACAGCGGCCAGTAGTGCGGCGGCGTCCAGAAGAAGATCACCAGGAAGAGCACCAGTGCCGACCAGGAGACCGAGTTGGTGACCGCCGCCCAGCCGACGAAGACCGGCATGCAGCCGGCGATCCCGCCCCAGACGATGTTCTGCGCGGTGCGCCGCTTCAGCCCCAGCGTGTAGACGAACACGTAGAAGAGCAGGGCGCCGAGCGCCAGCGCCGAGGACAGCCAGTTGACCAGGACGCCCAGCCAGACCGTCGACAGCACGCCGAGCGCGATGCCGAACACCAGCGCCTCGCGCGGCGAGACCATGCCGGTGACGATCGGCCGGCGCTCGGTGCGGGACATCACCGCGTCGATGTCGCGGTCGATGTACATGTTGAGGGCGTTGGCGCCGCCCGCCGAGAGGTACCCGCCGAGGACCACCTTCAGCACCAGCAGCAGGTCCGGCACCCCGCGTTCCGCGAGGAACATCACCGGCACCGTGGTGATCAGCAGCAGCTCGATGATCCGCGGCTTGGTCAGTGCGACGAAGGCGCCGACACGGGCCCCGAACGGCCGTTGCGCAGGCGTCGCCCCGGTGACCCCGGCGGGACGGGATTCGACGGCGGTCACTAACACCCCAACTGAAGATGAATCCTCACAGGCGGCCACCGGAACGTTGTCTCCCGAATCGTCCGCTCTGCGCGTACCACGCCACCTTAGACGCTCCATATCTCCCCACCGGCCCCGGGGTGCCCCGGCGGGGCGGAACGCACACCCCCGGGTGAACCCCCGCCGCCCCGACCTGGAACGTTGCCGTCGGGGCCCCCGCGGGGCCGCCGCTCCCCCCTGCCGCGGCCCGGAGAGGCGAACCGGACGGATCCGGGCGAGGGTGGACAAAGGACCGGGCCGCCACGGCGCACGGTCGTCCACGGACCGCCCGGGGAATGACGGCCAACATGCCTGAGTTGTCCCACCACGGAGGGTGAGCCCCGGCCCGGACGGTAGGCTCGCCCAAAGAAGCGGGATCTACCCTCCGTGACCGGCACCACCACAGCGTCCGGCCCCAGCGACGTGGCCGACCCGGTCCCTCACGGGGTCACTCTTCACCATGGAAGGAGCCCTGAGACAGGGTGAGCACGACGCCGAATGCATTCGAGTGGTCGGACCTCGACGAGCGGACCGTCGACACGGCCCGCGTCCTGGCGATGGACGCGGTACAGAAGGTCGGCAACGGACACCCCGGGACCGCCATGTCCCTGGCCCCGGCCGCCTACCTGATCTTCCAGCGCTTCCTGCGCCACGACCCCACCGACCCCGCCTGGGTCGGCCGTGACCGGTTCGTCCTCTCCCCCGGTCACACCAGCCTGACGCTCTACACCCAGCTCTACTTCTCCGGCTACGGCCTGGAGCTCGACGACCTCAAGGCGTTCCGGGTGGCGGGCAGCCGCACCCCGGGCCACCCCGAGCACGGCCACACCGCCGGCGTCGAGACCACCACCGGCCCGCTCGGCCAGGGCATCGCCAACGCCGTGGGCATGGCGATGGCCGCCCGCTTCGAGCGCGGCCTGTTCGACCCGGACGCCCCGGCCGGCGAGTCGCCCTTCGACCACACCGTCTGGGCCGTCGTCTCCGACGGCGACCTGGAGGAGGGCATCTCCGCCGAGGCCTCCTCGCTGGCCGGCCACCAGAAGCTCGGCAACCTGGTCGCCCTGTACGACGACAACCACATCTCGATCGAGGGCGACACCGAGACCGCCTTCTCCGAGGACGTCCTCAAGCGCTACGAGGCGTACGGCTGGCACGTCCAGCGCGTCACGCCGAAGGCCAACGGCGACATCGACGTCGCCGCGCTCGCCGAGGCGCTGGCCGCCGCGAAGGCCGAGACCTCCCGCCCGTCGATGATCGCCATGCGCACGATCATCGCCTGGCCGGCCCCGGACGCCCAGAACACCGCCAAGGCCCACGGCTCCGCGCTCGGCGCCGCCGAGATCGCCGCCACCAAGAAGGTCCTGGGCTTCGACCCTGAGAAGACCTTCGAGGTCAGCGACCAGGTCATCGAGCACGCCCGGCTGGTCGTCAAGCGCGGCAAGGCCGCCCGCGCCGAGTGGCAGCAGTCCTTCGACGCCTGGCGCGCCGCCAACCCGTCGCGGGCCGCCGAGTTCGACCGCATCGAGGCCGGCGAGCTGCCCGAGGGCTGGAAGAAGGCCGTCCCGGTCTTCGAGGCCGGCAAGGACGTCGCCACCCGCAAGGCCAGCGGCGAGACCCTCAAGGCCCTCGGCGCGGTGATCCCGGAGCTGTGGGGCGGCTCGGCCGACCTCGCCGAGTCCAACCTCACCACCATCGACGAGGACAGCTCCTTCCTCCCCGAGGGCAACCCGCTGAAGACGGCCGGCCCCTACGGCCGCACCATCCACTTCGGCATCCGCGAGCACGCCATGGGCTCCACCATGAACGGCATCGCGCTGCACGGGAAGACCCGCGTCTACGGCGGCACCTTCCTGGTCTTCGCCGACTACATGCGCCCGGCCGTCCGCCTGGCCGCCCTGATGAAGCTGCCGGTCACCTACGTGTGGACGCACGACTCGATCGGTCTCGGCGAGGACGGCCCGACCCACCAGCCGGTCGAGCACCTGGCCTCGCTGCGCGCCATCCCGGGCCTGTCCGTGGTCCGCCCGGCCGACGCCAACGAGACCGCCGTCGCCTGGCGCACCGTCATCGAGCGGCAGACCACCCACCCCGGCCCGGTCGGCCTGGCGCTCACCCGCCAGAACGTCCCGACCTTCGACCGCACGTCCTACGGCAACCCCGAGGGCACCGCCAAGGGCGGCTACGTCCTGGCCGAGGCCTCCACCGGCACCCCGCAGGTGATCCTGCTCGGCACCGGCTCCGAGGTCCAGCTGGCCGTCAGGGCCCGCGAGGTCCTGGAGGCCGAGGGCATCGCCACCCGGGTCGTCTCGCTGCCGTCCTTCGAGTGGTTCCAGGAGCAGGACCAGGCCTACCGCGACAGCGTGCTGCCGCCGTCGGTCAAGGCCCGCGTCTCGGTCGAGGCCGGCATCGCCCAGGGCTGGCGCGAGCTGGTCGGCGACCACGGCCGGATCGTCTCGCTGGAGCACTTCGGCGCCTCCGCCGACTACAAGGTGCTCTTCGAGGAGTTCGGCATCACCGCCGAGCGCGTGGTCGCCGAGGCCCACAACGCGCTGCGCTCGCTCGAGGCCGTCAACCGCTAGCGGCACCGGGCCGGGGCGCCGACCGCACACCGGCGCCCCCGCCCGCCCCCCCCCCCACCCCACCCCACGTAGCAGTCAAGGGCAGGGAGCCCCATGACATACGCCCGGCAGCGCCACAGCGACGAAG
>NZ_JBHVER010000280.1:0-8461 GCF_042802195.1 Kitasatospora sp. NPDC057500
GGGCCCCCTTTTGACGATGCGTCAGGCGCCGCGCAGCACCGCGCCGGTGCGGGCGACGGCCTCGGCGACGGCCGCCTCGCGGGCGGCGCTCGCCTCGTCGGCGGTCAGCGTCCGGTCCGCGGCGCGGAACCGCAGCGCGTACGCCAGCGACTTGCGCCCCTCGCCGACCTGCTCACCGGTGAAGACGTCGAACAGCCGGATCGCCTCCAGCAGTTCGCCGGCCCCGGCGCGCAGCGCGGCCTCCACGTCGGCGGCGAGCACCCCGGCGTCGACGATCAGCGCGACGTCCTGGGTGGCCACCGGGAAGCCGGAGACCGCCGGGCCCTCGACCCGCACGGCGCCGTCGGCGGCCAGCAGGTCCAGGTCCAGCTCCATGGCGCAGGTGCGCTCGGGCAGGCCCATCGCCTTGACGACGCGCGGGTGCAGCTCACCGGCGTGGCCGACCACGCGGTCGGTGCCGGCGACCACCAGCTCGGCGCAGCGGCCCGGGTGCCACGGCATCAGCAGGCCCTGGCGCACGGTGAGCGCGACGCCTGCGGCGCCGGCCACCGTACGGGCGGCCTCGATCGCGTCGGCCCAGGTCGCCGGGGCGCCCTTGCCCCACCAGCCGGACGGCAGCCGCTCGCCGGCCAGCGCGACGGCGACCCGGCGCGGCTGGTGCGGCAGCGCCGCGTCCAGCGCGGCCAGCTCCTCGTCGGTGGGCCGGCGGTCGACGGCCGGGCGCGGGGCGACCGACAGCTCGTCCTTCGGCAGGAACACCGTGCCCGTCTCGAAGACCGCCAGGTCGGTGTTGCCGCGGCCGACGTTGCGGCGCAGCGCCCCGAGCAGGCCCGGCAGCAGCGTGGTGCGCAGCCCCGGCTCCTCGTCGTTGAGCGGGTTGACCAGGGTGACGGTGCGCCGCCGCCGGTCCTCCGGCTCCAGGCCGAGCGCCTCGAAGGAGGCCTCGCCGACGAACGGGTAGTTGTTGACCTCGACGTAGCCCGCGCCGGCCAGCGCGACGCCGACCCGGCGGTGCATCCGCTGCGCCTCGGTCAGGCCCCTGCCCGGCGGGACGGTGGGCATCCGGGCGGGGACGTTGTCGTAGCCCTCCAGCCGGATGACCTCCTCGGCGAGGTCGTACGGGTCCGTGAGGTCGGGGCGCCAGGTCGGCGGGGTGACCTCCAGGACGTCGGCGCCGGCGACCGAGCAGCCGATCTCCTGGAGGCGCCGGGTGACGGTCTCGCGGCCGTACTCGGTACCGGCGACCCGGTCGGGCAGGTCGGCGGCGATGGTGATGGTGCGCACCGGGTGCGGGGCGGCGATGTCGGTGACGCCCGCCTCGGCGGTGCCGCCGGCGATCAGCACCAGCAGGTCGACGGCGCGCTGCGCGGCGGCGCGGGCGGCCTCGGGGTCGACGCCGCGCTCGAAGCGCTTGGACGCCTCGGAGGGCAGCTTGTGCCGCTTGGCGCCGCGGGCGATGGCGACCGGGTCGAAGTGCGCCGCCTCGATGATCACCTCGGTGGTGCCCGGGCCGGCGGCCGGGTCGAGGATCTCGGTGGAGGCGCCGCCCATGACGCCGGCCAGGCCGATCGGGCCGCTGTTGTCGCAGATCAGCAGGTCCTCGGCGGACAGCGTGCGCTTGACGCCGTCGAGGGTGGTGAGGCTCTCGCCCTCCTCCGCCCGGCGGACCGTGATCGGGCCGTCGACGCGCTGCTTGTCGTAGGCGTGCAGCGGCTGGCCGACCTCCAGCATCACGTAGTTGGTGATGTCGACGGCCAGCGAGATCGGGCGGATGCCCGCCTTCTGCAGCCGGCGCTGGAGCCAGATCGGGGACTTGGCGGCCGGGTCGAGGCCGACCACGGTGCGGGCCACGAAGCGGTCGCAGCCGACCGGGTCGTTGACCTTGACCAGGTAGCCGAAGGAGTTGGCGGGCGGCACGTCGAGCAGCGCCGGGTCGGCCAGCGGCAGCCCGTACGCGGCGGCGGCCTCGCGGGCGACGCCGCGCATGGACAGGCAGTAGCCGCGGTCCGGGGTGACGGCGATGTCGAGCACCTCGTCGACCAGCTGGAGCAGCTCGATCGCGTCGGTGCCGGGCTCGTACTCGGGCGGGAGCACGATGATGCCGTTGTGGTCGTCGCCCATGCCGAGCTCGCGGGCCGAGCAGATCATGCCGGCCGAGGTCTGGCCGTAGGTCTTGCGGGCGGAGATCGGGAACGGGCCGGGCAGCACGGCGCCGGGCAGGACCACGACGACCTTGTCGCCGACGGCGAAGTTGCTGGCGCCGCAGACGATCTCCTGCGGCTCGCCGGTGCCGTTGGCGTCGCCGACGTTGACGAAGCAGTGCCGGATCGGCTTCTTGAAGCCGGTCAGCTCCTCGATGGAGAGCACCTCGCCGACCACCAGCGGGCCCTTGAGGTCGCCGCCGAGCTGCTCGACGGTCTCGACCTCCAGGCCGGCGCGGACCAGCCGCTCGGCCACGTCGCGGCCGGTCTCGCCGGCCGGCAGGTCGACGTACTCGCGCAGCCAGGAAAGCGGGACGCGCATCAGATCTCCATCCCGAACGGGAGGGTGAAGCGCACGTCACCCTCGACCATGTCGCGCATGTCGGCGACGTTGTGACGGTTCATCAGGATCCGCTCCAGGCCCAGGCCGAAGGCGAACCCGCTGTAGCGGCTGGGGTCCACGCCGCAGGCGACCAGCACCCGCGGGTTGACCACGCCGCAGCCGCCGAGCTCGATCCAGCCCTCGGAGCCGCAGGTGCGGCAGGGGCGGTCCGGGTTGCCGACCGACTCGCCGCGGCACACGAAGCACTGCAGGTCGATCTCGGCGCTCGGCTCGGTGAACGGGAAGTACGAGGGCCGCCAGCGCAGCTCCAGGCCGTCGCCGATCAGGGTCGAGACCAGCTGCTCGATGGTGCCCTTGAGGTCGGCGAAGGTGATGCCCTCGTCCACCGCCAGGCCCTCGACCTGCCGGAAGACCGGGGTGTGGGTGGCGTCCAGCTCGTCGGTGCGGTAGACCCGGCCGGGGCAGACCACGTAGACCGGGGGCTCGCGGTCCAGCAGGGTGCGGGCCTGGACCGGGGAGGTCTGGGTGCGCAGCACCACGCCGGAGTCGGCGGAGCCGTCCGGGGCCCGGACGAAGAAGGTGTCCTGCATGGAGCGGGCCGGGTGGTCCGGGCCCAGGTTGAGGGCGTCGAAGTTGAGCCACTCGGCCTCGGCCTCGGGGCCCTCGGCGACCTGGTAGCCCATCGCGACGAAGGTGTCCTCGATGCGCTCGGCCAGCGTGGTCAGCGGGTGGCGGGCGCCGCGCGGGACGCGGTCGTAGGGCAGGGTGACGTCCACCGCCTCCTCGACCAGCACGCGGGCGTCCCGCTCGGCCTCCAGCTCGGCCTGCCGCTTGGCGAGCGCCTGGTTGACGGCGCCCCGGGCCTGGCCGATCAGCTTGCCGGCGGCGGCCTTGGCGTGCGGGGGGAGGGCGCCGATCTCGCGGTTGGCGAGGGACAGGGCGGAGCGGTCGCCGGTGTGGGCGACCTTGGCCTGCTTCAGCTCGTCGAGGCTGGTGGCGGCGGCGAACGCGGCGACGGCCTCGTCCCGGGCCGCCTCCACCACCTCGGGCTTGAGGGCCTCGACCTCGACCGGGTCGTACGACTTGTTGGGTGCCGACATCTCTATCTTTCCCGTGCTCCTGCTCGTCCGTGCTCAGGTAAGGGGCTCGTGCCTTCGCGTCACGCCCGGCGTGGCCGGGGCACGGGCAGCCGCTCTCCGAACCGGGGAGGCGGGGTGTCCGCGGCGCGGCCGCGCCGGGCGTTCCACAACGCCAAAGGTCGAGTGTAGTCGCAGCGCGTAGCGCGGCTGCCGTCAAGCCCGTCCGGGGGGCCGACTACAGCATGAAGTCGGGGACCCCGGCGGGCAGGATAAATCGGAACCGGGCACCGCCGCCGGGCGCGCGGTCGACGCGGATCGAGCCGCCGTGGGCCTCCACGATGCCCTTGACGATGTAGAGGCCGAGCCCGGTGCCGCCGCGCTTGGAGCCGCGCCAGAAGCGGGTGAAGACGCGCGGCACCGCCTCCTCGGGGATGCCGCTGCCTTCGTCGCTCACGGTGACCGCTGTGCCTTCCACGATGCGGGGCGGGGTGCCGGGGCGCTCCCAGACGGGGGCCTCGACGACCTCCTTGGCCGGTGCCACCTCGATGGTGACAGTCCCCTCGCCGTGCCGCACGGCATTTTCGAGCAGATTGGCGAGCACCTGGTCGACCTTGTCGGGGTCGGCCCACAGTACGGTGAGCGGCTCGCCGACCCGGATGTCGAAGCGCTCCTCGGGGATTCCGGTGGCGACCTTGCGCTCGACGTGCCGGCGCACGGCGGCGGCCAGGTCGACGACCTGCTTGCGCAGCTCCAGCCGGCCGGCGTCGATCCGGGAGATGTCCAGCAGCTCGGCGATCAGCCGGGTGACCCGGTCGGCGTCGGCGTCCACGGTCTCCAGCATCAGCCGCTTCTGCCCGTCGGTGAACCGCTCCCACTTGGCGAGCAGGGTCGCGGTGAACCCCTTGACGCTGGTGAGCGGCGAGCGCAGCTCGTGCGCGACGGTGGCGATCAGCTCGGCGTGGCTGCGCTCGGTGCGCCGGCGGGCCTCGGTGCCGCGCAGCGCGATCACCAGCCGCTCCAGCGGGCCCCCGGGGTACGGGCGGACGTAGCGGGCGGAGACCAGCACCTCGCGCCCGCCGGGCAGCAGCAGGTTGCGCTCCGGCTGGCCGGTGCGCACCGCCAGGCCGCCGTACGGGTCGGTCAGCTGCCACCAGCGGCGGCCGTCGAGGTCCTCCAACGGCAGGACGTCCTCCAGCGCGCTGCCGAGCGCCGCCTGCGGGACGACTCCGGTCAGCCGGGCGGCGACCCGGTTGAAGCGGACCACCCGGCCCAGGGCGTCGGCGACCACCAGGCCGTCCGGCAGGTCGTCCGGATCGAGCTCTGGCCCGCTGCCGACCATGGGTGTCCTCCCCGATTACCCACCGTGTCTTTCCCCCCACCGAGGCAGACCCTAGCGCCTCGCAGCGCCCTGTAATAGGTCCCGCGGCGAGTTGCCGGCGCGGGTCGGCGCGCGGGTCAGCGCCCGGCGCGGCACCCGCCGGGCGAGCGCTGGGCACGGGCCGAGGCGTAGAGGCAGACGGCGGCGGCGGTGGCCAGGTTGAGGCTCTCGGCGTGCCCGTGGATCGGCACGCGCACGACCTCGTCGGTCAGTGCGCGGGTCTCCTCCGGGAGCCCCCACGCCTCGTTGCCGAACACCCATGCGCCCGGCGCGCCCAGGGTGCCCTCGTCGAGCTCCCGGTCCAGGTCGCGCTCCCCCGCGCCGTCGGCGGCGAGCACCCGCACCCCGGCCTCGCGCAGCCGCCCGATCGCCTCCTCGACCGGCACGCCGACGGCGACCGGGAGGTGGAAGAGGCTGCCGACGGAGGCCCGGACCGCCTTCGGGTTGTAGAGGTCGACGGAGGCGTCGGTGAGCACCACGGCGTCCGCGCCGGCCGCGTCGGCGGTGCGCAGCACGGTGCCGGCGTTGCCGGGGTCGCGCACGTGGGCGAGGACCGCGACCAGCTGGGGGCGGGCGGCGAGGACGTCGGCGAAGGGGGTGTCGATGAACCGGCAGAGCGCGACGATGCCCTGCGGGGTCACCGTGTCGCAGATGTCCGCGATGACCTCGTCGGTGGCGGTCAGCACCGGCAGTCCCTCGGCCAGCGCGGCGTCGACGATGCCGGCGTGCCGCTCGGCGGCCTCCGGCGTCGCGTAGACCTCGACCACGGCGTGCTCGCCGGTGCCCGGCAGCCTGCCGAAGGCGACGGCCTCCCGGACGGCCTGCGGGCCCTCGGCCAGGAAGCGGCGCTCCTTGGTGCGCTGGTTGCGCTTGGCCAGCCGGCGGGCGGCGACGACGCGCGGCGAGCGCAGGGAGGTCAGCAGGGGGGTGTCGGTGCTCGGCATGGTCTCGTTTCCGGAGGCGCTGAAGAGGGGGCAAAGCAGGACCGGACCCGCAGGCGAGCCTGCGGGTCCGGTCAGAGCTCAACCGATCTCGGAAGATCAGGCGGCGTCGGCGGCGGCCTTCGGGGCGTTCACGTCGGCCGGCAGCGCCTTCTGGGCCACCTCGACCAGGGCGGCGAAGGCACCCGGGTCGTTGACGGCCAGGTCGGCCAGCATCTTGCGGTCGATCTCGACGCTGGCGGCCTTCAGGCCCTGCACGAAGCGGTTGTAGGTGATGCCGTTGGCACGGGCCGCAGCGTTGATGCGCTGGATCCACAGCTGACGGAAGTCGCCCTTGCGCTTCTTGCGGTCGTTGAAGTTGTAGACCAGCGAGTGGGTGACCTGCTCCTTGGCCTTGCGGTACAGGCGCGAGCGCTGGCCGCGGTAGCCGCTGGCGCGCTCCAGGATGACCCGGCGCTTCTTGTGGGCGTTGACTGCCCGCTTGACGCGTGCCACTTGATTACTCCTTGAGTTGGACCACGGACTACTTCACGTGGTCCGTCATTCGAATGGGTCGGGAAGGATCAGCTGCCCCGCACTCGGCTCGCGCCGGGCGGGAGGGCGATCACTTGCCGAGAAGCTTCTTGATCTTCTTGGCGTCGGCGGGGGCCAGCTCGATCGTCCCGGCCAGCTTGCGGGTCAGCGTCGAAGGCTTGTGCTCCAGGAGGTGGCGGCGGCCGGCGCGCTCGCGCAGCACCTTGCCAGAGCCACTGATCTTGAAGCGCTTGCTGGCGCCACTGTGCGTCTTCTGCTTCGGCATTTCGCCGTATCTCCTCGTCGGTCCGTCCACGCCCGCGCGGTGTGCGCCGCGCGGGCGTGAAGGATGGATCTGCGGTGACCGGGCGGGCGCCCCGTCACCCTGTGGCCGGTCTCCCGGACCTCCTGACCCGGAAGGTCAGGCGCCCTGGGAGGCCTCGGCCGGCTGCTCGACCGGAGCGGCGGCCTCGGGGGCCTCCACCTCGGTGGCGGCGTCCTGGGCCTCGGCAGGCTCGGCAGGCTCGTCGGACTCGGCGCCGGCGGCGTCGGCGGTCCGGCCCTGGCGCTCGGCCTTGCGGGCGTCCGCGGCGGCGCGGGCCTCGGCCATCGCCTCGGTCTTCTTCTTGTGCGGGCCGAGAACCATGATCATGTTACGGCCGTCCTGCTTCGGCGAGGACTCGACGAAGCCCAGGTCCTGGACGTCGTCGGCGAGCCGCTGGAGCAGACGGAAGCCCAGCTCGGGGCGGGACTGCTCACGACCGCGGAACATGATCGTGATCTTGACCTTGTCGCCCTGCTTGAGGAACCGGACGACGTGACCCTTCTTCGTGTCATAGTCGTGCGGGTCGATCTTCGGCCGGAGCTTCATCTCCTTGATGACCGTGTGCGCCTGGTTCTTGCGCGCCTCACGGGCCTTCATGGCCGACTCGTACTTGAACTTGCCGTAGTCCATGAGCTTGCACACCGGCGGCCGGGCGGTCGCCGCGACCTCGACCAGGTCGAGGTCGTACTCCTGCGCGAGCTCCAGCGCCTTGGCAAGCGGCACGATGCCGACCTGCTCGCCGCTGGGACCGACGAGTCGCACCTCGGGGACGCGAATCCGGTCGTTGATGCGGGGCTCGGTGCTGATGGGGCCTCCTCGGTTGCACCTTCTGCGATGCGGCCGTCGGACGGCGGTCGCACGTAGTGGACTCGACCACTGGGCGGGGCTTCATTCGTGCTGCGCTGTACCCGGCTCCGTTCGGCCGTTCACACCGCGACACGAAAAAAGCCCCGCTCGGTACAAGCGGGGCTCCACACAACCGGGGGCGGCACCCGGTGAGGGGTGCTGCGGCGACCGTCGGCGCACTGGGCGCCCGTCGCGGACCGGACCCGTCGACCGTGAAGCCGATCAGGTGGGAGACTTTCGCGGTTGCCCTCTCGGGCCTCCTGGGTGGAGCCTCCACTTGCTGGCCGGACCTCCGTGAGGACGTCTGGCCGGTCAGTCTCGAAGCATACAGCGCCGGGGGGTCGAACGCCATTCCGCCCCCGCGCCGCCCGGCTTGTACGCTCCCTCTGTACGGACACCGGCACGACGGAACGAGCCCCCCTTGAGCAGCGAGCCCACCCAGAACCCCGCCGCGGACGACGAGGCGATCGGCTTCGACGACCTCACCCGGGACATCGCCGAGGTCCCGGCCGTCGAGGTGATCACCACCGTCGCGGTGCACCTGATGAGCGCCGCCGCCGTGAAGTGCGGCCTCGCCGAGGGCGGCGAGAAGGACAAGGACCTCGACGAGGCCCGCAAGCTCATCACCGCGCTGGCCGGGCTGGTCACCGCCGGGGCCCCGGAGATCAGCAACTTCCACGCCGCGCCGCTGCGCGACGGCCTGCGCTCGCTGCAGCTGGCCTTCCGCGAGGCCTCGGTCGTCCCGGACGCCCCGGGCGCGGGCCCGGGCGAGAAGTTCACCGGTCCGGTCTACTCCTGAGGCACCCGGAGGGGCGGTCCGGCACGGTCGTGCGAC
>NZ_JBHVER010000281.1:0-8429 GCF_042802195.1 Kitasatospora sp. NPDC057500
GGGGGCGGCCCGCTGGCCCGGGCCCCGGGGCCCGCGGGCGGGTCGGGGCCGGGGGGGGCTGCCCCCCCGCCCGCGCCCCGGCCGGGTCGACCGGATCCGGGGGGCCTACTTGTCCTTGGGCGCCTTCTGCGGCGACAGCAGGATGAGTCCGAGAAGCAGGAGCAGGCCTGCGGCTTCGGGCTGGTACGTGGGCGCGTCGCTGACAGCCGCCTCGTCCTCCGTGATCAACGTACCGAGCGCGTCGATCTCGGCCTGGGTGGCGAGCGGGGCCCGCGTCGTACGGGTGGTCTGAGCAAGCATCTGAGTGCCTCCTCATCGAAGTTCCACCGCCTGGTCCGGCGATGCCCCCTCGATCGACGATACGAGCACGAACCGACCGGCGCCACCCCTGCACGCTCCGTCACTCTCGTCACGGTGAGGCATCGCGCAGGGGCGCAGCGGCAGCGTCGCCGGACTGTCGCGGATACCCGCGAGTAGGTACGGTCGCTGCATGACCACTGCCTTGATCACCGGCGCGACCGCCGGCATCGGAGCCGCGTTCGCCCGCCGGCTCGCACGGAGCGGCTACCGGCTCGTCCTGGTGGCCCGGGACACCGGGCGGCTGGAGCGTTCCGCCGAGGACCTGCGCGGGAGGTTCGGCGTGGAGGTGGAGGTGCTCGGCGCCGACCTCGCCACCGACGAGGGGATCGCGGCGGTCGAGGCCCGCCTGGCCGACGGCGACCGCCCGGTGGACCTCCTGGTGAACAACGCGGGCTTCGGCAACCGGGGCGCGTTCTCCACCGTGCCGCTCCAGGACGAGCTGGACATGCTGAAGGTGCACATCGAGGCGGTGCTGCGGCTGACGACGGCCGCGCTGCCGGGGATGCGCGAGCGCGGCCGTGGCGCGGTCGTCAACGTGGCCTCGGTGGCGGCGTTCCTGCCGCGCGGCACGTACGGGGCGAGCAAGGCCTGGGTGGTGAGCTTCACCCAGGGCGTGATGCGCGACCTCGGCGGCACCGGGGTGCGGCTGATGGCGCTCTGCCCGGGCTTCACCCGCACCGAGTTCCACCAGCGGGCCGGCATGGGGACCGACAACATCCCCGCCTGGGGCTGGCTGTCCGCGGAGCGCGTGGTGGACGAGGCGCTGCGCGACCTGGCCCGGGGGCGTTCGGTGTCGGTGCCGAGCAAGCGCTACAAGCTGGCGGTGGCCGTCGCCCGGGTGCTGCCGTCCGGGGGGCTCGGCGGCGTCTCCTCCAGGGCGGCCCGCACCTACCGCACCACCTGATCCGAAGGAGGGGGCGGCCGGACGGCCGGGCGGCCATCGCGGAGGGCGTCTCACTATTAGCTTTGCTAACTATGAGCCTCTCTCGTTATGCTGGCCACCGCCCGACCGCCCACCCGCCGCCGGCGCGCGCCCCCGGGCGCCGCGCCCGCCCGGCCGTCCGAGGGAGGCTGCCCGCCCGTGCGCCCCGAAGGCATCCAGTGGACCCCGCCCGCCCGCACCGAGGACGACCCGCGCCCGCCGGCCCAGTGGCGCCGCATCCTCGCGCTCTTCCGCCCCTACTCCGGCCGCCTCGCCGTCGTCGGCCTGCTGGTCGCCGCCTCCGCCGTGGTCTCGGTGACCACGCCGTTCCTGCTGCGCGCCGTCCTGGACACCGCCATCCCGCAGGGCCGCACCGGCCTGCTGACCGCCCTGGCGCTGGGCATGGTCGGCGCCGCCGTGGTCAACAGCATCTTCGGCGTGCTGCAGACGCTGATATCCACCACCGTCGGCCAGCGGGTCATGCACGACCTGCGCACCGCCGTCTACGGCCACCTCCAGCGGATGTCGCTGGCGTTCTTCACCCGCACCCGCACCGGCGAGGTGCAGTCCCGGATCGCCAACGACATCGGCGGCATGCAGTCCACGGTGACCTCCACCGCCACCTCCCTGGTCTCCAACTTCACCGCCGTGACCGCCTCGGTGGTCGCCATGGCGGCCCTGGACTGGCGGCTGACCGTGGTCTCGCTGCTGCTCCTGCCGCTGTTCGTCTGGATCAGCCGGCGGGTCGGCAACGAGCGCAAGAAGATCACCGGTGAGCGGCAGAAGCAGCTCGCCGCGATGAGCTCGGCGGTGCAGGAGTCGCTCTCGGTCAGCGGCATCCTGCTCGGCCGCACCATGGGCCGCTCCGACTCGCTCTCCCGCGAGTTCACCGGCCAGTCCGACCGGCTGGCGGAGCTGGAGGTGCGCGCCTCGATGGCCGGGCGCTGGCGGATGAACACCATCCAGGTCGTGATGGCCGCGATGCCCGCGGTGATCTACTGGGCGGCCGGCGTGGCCGCGGCCGGCGGCGCCCCGATCGTCTCGGTGGGCACCCTGGTCGCCTTCGTCTCGCTCCAGCAGGGCCTGTTCCGCCCGACGGTCAGCCTGCTCTCCACCGGCGTCCAGGTGCAGACCTCGCTCGCGCTCTTCCAGCGGATCTTCGAGTACCTCGACCTGGCCGTGGAGATCGACGAGCCCGAACGCCCCGTCACCCTGGACGCCGTGCGCGGCGAGGTCCGTTTCGAGGGCGTCGAGTTCCGCTACGACCCGGCGCAGGACCGGCCCACCCTCGCCGGGGTGGACCTGCGGATCCCGGCCGGTGGCTCGCTCGCGGTGGTCGGCGGGACCGGCTCCGGAAAGACCACGCTCAGCTACCTGGTGCCCCGGCTCTACGACGTCACCGGCGGCCGGGTCACCCTCGACGGGGTCGACGTGCGCGAGCTGTCCTTCGAGACGCTCGCCCGCGCGGTGGGCGTGGTCTCCCAGGAGACCTACCTCTTCCACGCCTCGGTCGCCGACAACCTGCGCTTCGCCAAGCCGGACGCCACCGACGCGGAACTCGTCGCCGCCGCCAGGGCCGCGCGGATCCACGACACCGTCGCCGCCCTGCCGGACGGCTACGACACCCTGGTCGGCGAGCGCGGCTACCGCTTCTCGGGAGGGGAGAAGCAGCGCCTCGCGCTCGCCCGCACCATCCTGCGCAACCCGCCGGTGCTGATCCTCGACGAGGCCACCAGCGCGCTGGACAACAGCACCGAACGCGCCGTCCAGGAGGCCATCGACGCCCTCGCGGCGGGCCGCACCACCATCACCGTCGCGCACCGGCTCTCCACCGTGCGCGCGGCCGACCAGATCGCCGTGCTGGAGCGCGGCGAGGTCGCCGAACTCGGCACCCACGACGAACTGCTGGCGGCGGACGGCCGCTACGCCGCGCTGCTGCGCCGGGAGGCCCCGGCCGTGCCGGTCGCCCCTTGAACCCGGCGCGCGCCTTGTCGCCGCCGCGCCCTGACCCGGCCGCGCGCCTTGTCGCCGCCGCGTCCTGATGCCGCCGCGCCGCCCGCCCCCGGTTCAGGCGGCCTTGGGGACCTCGTTGTAGGTCTGCGCGACCTCCTGGCCGGAGAGCCGCTGGATCGCCGCCATCACCTCGTCGGTGACCTGGCGGCGGGCCTTGAGCGACCGGGCCTGCCCGTGCAGCTCGTCGAAGTGCAGCGGCTCGCCGAAACGGACCGTCACCTTCTTCAGGCGCGGCACCCGCTTGCCGACCGGCAGGATCTCCTCCGGCCCCTCCAGCGCCACCGGCACCACCGGGACGCCGGCGGTGAGGGCCAGCCACGCCACGCCGGTCTTGCCGCGGTAGAGCCGCCCGTCCAGCGAGCGGGTCCCCTCCGGGTAGATGCCGAAGGCCTTGCCGTCCTCCAGGATCTCCAGCGCCCGCTCCAGCGAGGCCTGCGCGGAGCGGTAGGTGCCGCGCTCGACCGGCACCGCGCCGATGCCCTGGAAGAAGCCGCGGGACAGCGCGCCCTTGAGCCCGGTGCCGGTGAAGTACTCGGCCTTGGCCAGGAAGTGCACCCGGCGCGGGGCGGTGAGCGGGATCACCACGCTGTCGATGAACGAGAGGTGGTTGCTGGCCAGGATGACGCCGCCCTTGCGCGGCACGTTCTCGATGCCCTCGATGGTGGGTCGCCAGATCCCCCGGGCGAGCGGTTTCAGCACCAGCCTGGTGACGAGATCGAGCATGGTCCCTCCCTGGACGAGCACGCCCGAGAGGTGCCCGGGCCTGGGGTTACGACGAGCGGCGTTCGGTTGGCCCGGCCGGGCCGGGATCAGAACCGCAGACTACGACACCCACCCCGGCGGCCGTCCACTCCCGCCGACCGTGGCGCTCACCACGGCCCGGTAGGGTACGGCCGTCGGAAATACACATCAGCATCTGGTCATCCCAGGGAGGGCCCCATGGCAGACGTCGACACCATCCGCGCGGCGTTCGACAAGTACGACGTGAACGGCGACGGCCGGATCACCGCCACCGAGTACGCGCTGGTCGCGCGTGAGCTCGGCGACCTGACCACCTCGATCGCCGTGGCCGAGGCCGTCATCAAGACGATGGACACCAACCACGACGGCGAGCTGACCTTCGACGAGTTCCTCGCCGCGCGCCAGGGCTGACCCGCCGAGGACGGGGCCCCGGGCGCGGCTTAAGTTCTACCGACCGGGGCCCCGTCGCCGTGTTCACCGGCCTCGCGCCGGTGTCCCGGCGGGCGTCTCAGCCGGTGGTCGGGAAGACCCGGCGGACCACCCGCTCCGCCGCCCCGCCGTCGTCCCACGGGTTGAAGCGCTTGCGGAACTCCGCCCGCGCCGCCGGCTCCGGGTCCCCGGCCAGCAGCGCCGCCGCCAGCCCCTGCGGATCCGTCGTCAGGGCGCCCGGCGGCTGCTCGAACAGGTCGAAGTAGACGCCGCGGTCCCGCTTGTACTCCTCCCAGTCCGGCGCGAAGATCACGATCGGCCGGTCCAGCACGGCGTAGTCGAACATCAT
The DNA here is from genome assembly GCF_042802195.1 of Kitasatospora sp. NPDC057500. Lineage (NCBI taxonomy): Bacteria > Bacillati > Actinomycetota > Actinomycetes > Kitasatosporales > Streptomycetaceae > Kitasatospora > Kitasatospora sp. NPDC057500. Next base: position 4,815 of record NZ_JBHVER010000281.1, read on the forward strand.
CGACGAGTAGTCCGTGACCAGCACGTCCGCCGCCAGGTAGAGGTCCTCCACGGTCGGGTGCGCCGACACGTCCACGATCCGCGCCGCGCCCTCCTGCTCCGTCAGGTCGCCCGGGCCGCCGGTGTGGAAGTAGTGGGTGCGCACCAGCAGCGTGAACTCCGGCCCCAACTCCCGGGCCAGCTCCCGCACGTCCAGCAGCGGCACGTACCCGCCGCGCGCCTCCCGGTGGGTGGGCGCGTACAGCACGGCGGTGTGCCCGGGCTCCAGGCCGAACCGCTCGCGCATCGCCGCCGAATCGGCCGGCGTCGCGCGGGCCAGCCGGTCGTTGCGCGGGTAGCCGGTGTCCAGCATCTCGTAGCGGCCGGGGAAGGCGCGGGCGAAGTGCTCGCTGGTGTGCGGGTTGGAGGAGACCAGGAAGTCCCAGCGGTCCACGGCTTCCTGGAGCCGGTCGAAGTCCATCCCGTCGGCGGCCACCGGGTGGTCCCTGAGGTCCATGCCCATCGCCTTGAGCGGTGTGCCGTGCTGCGTCTGGACGTGCACCGTGCCGGGCCGCTTCACCATCGTGCGCGGGAAGTTGACGTTGTTCACGAAGTACTTCGCGGTGGCCATCGTCCTCAGGTAGGCCGGGGTGTTGACGACGACGTAGGGCACGCCCTGCGGCAGCGTCGCCGCCTGCGCCCGGTTCTCCACCACCCAGACGCCGCGGACCGCGGGCGCCAACTCCTTCGCCTTCTCGTAGATCGCGGCCGGGCTGCACGCGTAACCCCGGTGCCAGTACGCGGCGTAGACCGCCAGGTTCGGGTCGAGCGGCATCCGGCGGAAGGCGTTGTACGCGGTGAAGCGGGCGCTGCTGCGCACCCCCTTCTTCAGGGCCGGCGCCACCGCCCTGGCCCCGCGCTTGAGCTCGCGCGGCAGCCGTCCCGTACGGCGCAGCTCCGCGTACGCGCGCCGGGAACCGCGCGCCGCGAGCCGGTACTGCACCCCGCGCACGCCCCCGGGGAAGCGGTAGCCCGCCGGACGGTGCCGGGCGAAGTGCCCGGCGATCCGGCGGAAGAACTCCGGCCGCAGCCCGACCGGGACCAGCCCCGGGGTGTCGTAGACGGTGAGCGCCTGCTGCACGGTCCGCTCGAAGACCAGGGTGCGCAGTTCCCCGGGCACGGGCCGGCCGGGGCGGTCGGGCCGGTCCAGGAAGGCGAAGATCGCGTCGTACTGGGCGAAGGCGTCGGCGTGCCTGGCGGAGGCGGTGCTGGTGATCGCCCCGGCCCGGCCGCGGCGGTAGAAGTAGCAGGGGCGGTCGAGGTAGCGCAGCCGCTCGGCGGCGAGCAGCGCGGGGTAGGTGACGGAGATGTCCTCGTAGTAGCCGCGGCCGAAGGAGACGCCGAGGCCGAGCAGGAACTCCCGGCGGAACACCTTGTTCCAGACCGACATCACGGTCTTGAACAGCGCCGGGTGCTCGGCCAGCGTGCACCCGGCGACGAGCGGGGAGCCGGTCAGCACGTGCCGCCAGGGGTTGGGCTCGGTGCCGCCGTCGGGGTAGACGTGGGTGAAGTCGGTCAGCAGCACGTCGGCGGGGGCCCCGCCCCGCTCCGTGCGCTCCGTCTCCGCGGTGAGCTCGTCGAGGAGGGCGGCCACCGTGCCCTCGGGCACCCAGTCGTCGCTGTCGACGAACCAGACGTAGCCGCCGCGCACCTCGGGCAGGGCGGCGGTGCGGGCGCCGCCGAGACCCTGGTTCTCGGCGAGGTGGAGGACGCGCAGCCGCGGGTCGCGGGCCGCGTACTCGTCCAGGATCGCGCCGCAGCGGTCGGGGGAGCGGTCGTCGACCGCGATCACCTCGAAGCGGGACTCGGCGGAGGGCGTGTCCGCCAGGAGGGAGTCGAGGCAGCGCGGGAGGAAGCGCTCCACCCCGTGGACCGGGAGCACGATGCTGAGGAGGACTGGCACGCTGGCCGAGTCTACCGAGGCGGCGCAAGGGCTGAACCCGCAGGTCCGCGGGGCAGGAGCCGCCGGTGCCGGACCCCGTGCGGGGCGGCACCGGCAGCCTGGTGGCGGCCCGGCCGACCCTCACGGCCGGCCGCCGGTCCGAGCACCGCCCGAACCTGGCCGCCGCAGCGTCGAGGCGGCCTGGCAGTAGGCGCGGGGGAGCCGGAATCTTCATCAGTCGAACACGACGATGGGCGCGACTCGCGCCCGCGTGATCGCTACCGATACTGCTTGGAGACCGCCCCCGCGTCAATCCCTCATTTGCGTTCACTTCTTAAATGGATAGTCGTACCGACCCTGCGGTGAAGCAGGGCTCCCGGCGGCAGCCCGGCGGACACGGGAGGTGAGGCGGTGGTGACTCCGCGCGCCCGGCGCGCATCCGCACGGCGGGCGCCGGGTGCGCGACCCGGCGAACCCGCTGACGAATGCCCGGTCGTGCACCATCATTGATGCCTAGTCGTGACCGCTCGGGCAGCCCCTGGTGCGGTGTCAGTTGACGCCGCACGGTACGGTGGCAGAACACCGGGACGGTTGCGCGAAGACCGTCTGTCGCGGATAGTCTTCGCCTCACGGCCCTGGCGCCTCGTAGGGGTGGGAAATCAGATGGAACACATGCAAGTGCGGACTCGGCCCCGCGTGCCGGCGATCCAGTGCGGTGTCGGCACGACCGGCCGCCGGATCGACCGGCACCTGGCTGTGCTCGGCGCGCCCGCGCTCCCGGCGGTGGACACCGCCGAGGCGCTCGGGTTGATAAGGGAGCTGACGCCGCGCGGTGTCGGCGCTCCGACCGCGCCGCCGCGCCGCCATGCGCGGGTCAGGCTGCTGGCGCCGCTGCGCCGACTGCGGCGCGGGCTCTTCGGCGGGCGCGGCCGCGGCTGAGGGGCCGACCGGCCCCGGGGCGCGCCACCGCCCTCCGCACCCACCTGCACCGACCCGGCGGATCCTCGCGACCGCCGGGTCTTCGGCGTGCCCGGAACCGGACGCCCCGGGCCCGCGCCGCCCCGGCTCGCCGCACCGCCCGGATTGGTCTGAACCTCTCATGGTAAACCGACTTGCCCCACCGGCACGGAGAGTCGGCGAGGCTGGTCGGGCCGCCCCCGGACGTGGGCGAGGATGGCGCCATGGCGGACCACACCCACACCACCCCCCACTCCACGTCCTTCCGGACCGAGACCATCGAGATCACCACCGGCAGTCGCGAGGTCGCGCTCGACATCACCGACCGCTGCGCCCGGTTCCTCGACCTGCACGCCGTCGGCCGGGACGGCCTGCTCAACGTCTTCGTTCCGCACGCGACCGCCGGGATCGCCGTCCTGGAGACCGGCTCCGGCAGCGACGCGGACCTGCTCGCCGCCCTGCGCCAGCTGCTGCCGGCCGACGACCGCTGGCAGCACCGGCACGGCACCCCCGGCCACGGCCGTGACCACGTCGTCCCCGGACTGGTCGCCCCGCACGCCACCCTGCCGGTGATCGACGGGCGGCTCGCGCTGGGCATCTGGCAGTCGGTGGTCCTCGTCGACACCAACGGAGACAACCCGCGGCGCACCGTCCGGCTCTCCTTCCTGGGCTGACCGGCGCAGCCCCGGGGCCGCCCCGGGGCGGCCGAGCGGTGCGGGGCCGGGGGCGGGCCTAGCC
>NZ_JBHVER010000282.1:0-8369 GCF_042802195.1 Kitasatospora sp. NPDC057500
CCCGGCGGGGGCCCGCCCCCCCCGGGGGGGGGGCCGGGCGCCCGGGGCCCACCGGCTCAGCCGAGCAGTCGCTTCAGCCGCTCGCCGGCCGCGCCGATCACACCGCGGGCCTCGGCGAGCCGTTCGGGCGTCACGCCGCCGTCCCTGGCCGTGTCGCGGACCTGGTCGCGGAACCGGTCGAGCAGCCGCTCCAGCTCCCGGGCCGGGTCGCCGGCCGGGTCGGTGGCGGCCCACGGCGGCAGGTCGGCCGGGGCCGCGCCGGCCGGCTCGTCCTTGTCCAGGTCGATCCGGGTGACGGTGACCCGCTCCGCGCCGGGCGCACCGGCGGCGGGCCCGGCCTTCTCCTCGGACGGGTGGCCCCAGCGGGCCGCGTCGGCGAGCCCGGCCAGTCCCTTGGTCAGCTCGGAGAGCCCCTCGGCCAGGCCGGTCGGCCAGTCGCCGCGCGCCGCGTGGTCGCGCACCTGCTGCTCGACCCGGCGCTTGATCCGCAGCGCCTCCTGCTGGGCCGCCGTGCGTGCCGCCCTGGACTGCTCGCGCAGCCGGCGGGCCTCCTCCTCGGCCGCCTTGGCCTTGGCCTTGGCGGCCTTCTCCTGCTCCTTGGCCCGCTTGGCCTGCTCCTTGGCCTGCCGCTTGAACTGGGCGAACTCCTCCTTGGCACGCTGCCAGGCGGCCTGGTCGCCCCACGGTCCGGCCCACGGGTTGCCGCCGCTGCGGTCCGCGTCCCCCTCGCCGTCCCCGTCCTCCGCCCCCGGCCGCGGGGCGCTCCGGCGGGCCTGCTCGGCCGCGCCCCAGAGTTCCTCGCGCAGGTCCTTGGCGCTGTCCCGGACGTCCTCGCGGATCGCCCCGGCCAGCTGGGCCACCGAGTCGTGGATCTCCAGCTCCAGCTCGTCGAGCTCGCCCTGCCGGGCGGCGAGCTCGGTGCGGCCCGCGTCGGTGAGCCGGTAGACCTTGCGGCCGCCCTCGGTGCTGTGCGCGACCAGTCCCTCCTGCTCCAGCTTGGCCAGCCGGGGGTAGACGGTGCCGGCGGAGGGCGCGTACAGGCCCTGGAAGCGCTCCTCCAGCAGGCGGATCACCTCGTAGCCGTGGCGCGGGGCCTCGTCGAGCAGCTTCAGCAGGTAGAGCCGGAGCCGGCCGTGGCCGAAGACGGGGGTCATGTCAGGCCTCCTTGGTGAGGTCGGGGCCGGCGGACGGGCCGTCCCCGGCGGGCAGCTCCCGGGCGGCGGGCCGGGCGTCGTCCTCGGCGTCCGGCCGGTGCAGCACGGTGACCGCGCCGGAGACGGTGGTCACCGAGAGGCTGCCCTTGCCGTCGCCGAGCTGGCCGGAGAGGCGCTTGGTGCCCCAGCTGCCGCCGACCTTGAGCTGCTCGAAGGTGGAGGAGAGGTCGCCGCTGGTGGTGCCGGCCTCGACCTTGGTGTCGGCCAGCGAGGGGAGCCGGACGCCGACCGCGCCGCTGACCGTGTTGACCTTGATCTCGGTCGGGGTGGCGGCCGCGAGGTCCAGGGTGACCGCGCCGGTGACCGAGTTGGCGGACACCTTCTCGGCGGTGCCGGCGACCACGGTGAGCCGGCCGGAGACGGTGTTGAGCCCGAGCCGGCCGGCCACCGCCTGGGCGTCCACGTCACCGGTGACCGTCCTGGCCTCGGTCCGGCCGGCCAGGCCGACCAGGGTGACGTCGGCGTTGGCGGTCTGCGTCGAGACGTTCCCGGTGATCCCGGAGACCGTCGTCGCGGCGGAGACGGTGCCGGTCTTGACGTCGGTGCCGGCCGGCACGGTCAGGGTGACCGAGGCGGTCCGCTTGCGCTTGAAGGAGGAGAAGAAGCCCTTCACCGACTCGACCGACTTGAGGACGTCGCCGAACTCGTTCCAGCTGCTGAGGTCCTTGTAGGTGACGGTCAGCACGCCGTCGACCAGGGTGACGTGCAGCGGCTCGCCCTTGAGTTCGGTGACCTCCAGGCGGGCCGGGCCCTCGGCGGCGACCACGTTGACGGTGCCGTCGATGGTCCGCACCTGAAGGCTCCGGACCGTCTCCTCGATGGTGATCCTGTCGGGTCCTTCGACCGTCCACTGGCTCATCTCTGCCGCCTCCCGTTTCGGACTCGCGATGTATCGCGTTCTCTCTTTTAAAGACGATATATCGCGTGACGGCGAAGTCAAGGGAGCCCCACCCCGGGGCCGACCCGGAGCGGGCCCGGACTCCCACCCCTACGGGGAGCACGCGAAAGGGCCCGGAGGCGGTTGCCTCCGGGCCCTGACGACGGCCGCTCACCGGGTCGTCCGGTCACTCGGTCACCCGGTCACTCGTCGTCCTCGTCGTCGAGCCGCGCCAGCCAGGTGGCCAGCCGCTCGACCGGGACCTCGAAGTCCGGGTTGAGGTCGACGAACTCGCGCAGGCGCTCGGCCAGCCACTCGAAGGTGACCTCCTCGTCGCCGCGCCGGCTCTCCAGTTCCTCGATGCCGCGGTCGGTGAAGTACACGGTTCGCTCCGGTCCGATGGGGATAAGACCTGGTCAGGATAGACCGGGTCAGCTCGCGCGGTAGGTGTTCAGGGTGACCTTGGCGGCGCCCGTGGTGGGGTCCGCGACCTCCACGGCGGCGATGGCGATGTTGCGGGTGACCCGGTCGCGGATGCAGAGCAGCCGACCCGGGGTGACCCGGTTGAACGTCAGGTCGGTGTCCGGCCGGGAGTCGATCGCGATGGCGCACTGCTCGGGGGTGATGGCGGTCTCGGTGATCACCGCGAAGTCGGACTTGTTGTCGCCGACGCTCTCGAAGGAGTCGGCCCGGCTGCCGCTGGAGGTGGACTCCCGGCTGAGGCCGAGCCCCCACTTCAGGTCCCCGCCGCGCGGCACCACGGTGCCGGTCGTGAGGTCGATCCGGTAGGCCTCGCTGGAGTACTCGGCGGCCGGGATGGCGAGCGACTTCTTCTCGATCACCGGCTGGTAGCCGACCGGCCGGGCCGGCGCGGTGACCCCGTCGGCCGAGGGCGACTTGCCCGGCGCGGCGCTGACCGCCGCCGAGGTGGGGGTGGTCGGGGCGGCGGTCGCGGAGGGCGTGGTCGCGGCCGGGGTGGTCGCGGCCGGGGTGGTGGCCGACGGCGGCGCGGCGGGCTGCGCGCTCCCCGGGCCGCCCTGGGCGCTGTTCTGCTTGTTGTCGTCCTTGCCGAGCTTGGACATCAGCACCACGCCCCCGGCCGTGCCGCCGAGCGCCATCACCAGGGCGACGGTCAGCAGCACCTTCCAGGAGACGCCCTTGCGGGCCGGCTCCGGCGCGGGTGCCGCCAGGTCGGTGACCACCGGCCCGGGCGGCGGGGTGTCGTAGGACGGCGGCTCCTGGCGCAGCTGGACGGTGGGCGGGGCGCCGAGCAGCGGGCCGGTCGGGGCCTCGGTGGGCGTCTGTGCGGCGCCGTACGCGCCGAGCGGCGGTGGGACGAAGCCGGGCGGCGGGGTGTCCGGCAGGGCGGGGCCGAACCCGGGCGGCGGCGGGCCGAAGGACGGCGCGGTGGCCTGGTGGGTGGGCGGCGCGGCCGGTGCGGGCGGCGGCGTCGCGGCGACCGGGCCGGTCGGCGGGCCGGCCGGGGGAGCGGGCGGTGCGGCGGGCAGCGGGGTGGGCGGCGTCTTCGGCAGGTCCGAGCGGCGGGTGATCTCGGTGTTGACCTGCTTGGGCAGCCAGTCGTCGGAGAACCGCAGCTGCCCGCCGACGGCCGGGTGGTTGCGGGCGATGTCGATGATCTCGGCGGGCTTCGGGCGGTCCTCGGGCGACTTCGCGAGGCAGCGCAGGAGCAGCTCGCGCAGCCCGGCCGGGACGGCGTCCAGGTCGGGCTGCTCGTGCACCACCCGGTAGAGCACGGCGGTGTCCGGGCCGTCGCCGAACGGCGCGGCGCCGCCCGCCACGTACGCGGCCAGCGCACCGAGCGCGAACACGTCGGTGGCCGGGGTGACCGGGCGGCCCTGGGCCTGCTCGGGCGACATGAAGGCGGGGGAGCCGATCCGGTAGCCGGTACCGGTGAGCGCGGTGGCGTCGGCGGCCCGGGCGATGCCGAAGTCGATCACCCGAGGACCGTCGCCGGCCACCAGGACGTTGGCCGGCTTGAGGTCGCGGTGGACCACCTCGACGCTGTGGATCGCCTGCAGCGCCTCGGCGATGCCGCCCAGCAGCAGCAGCACGGTGCGGACCGGCAGCGCGCCGTTCTCCCGCACCACCTGCTGCAGGGACGGCCCGGGGACGTACGCGGTGACCAGCCACGGGGCGTCGCCGTCGAGGCCGCCGGAGTCGATCACCTGGGCGGTGTAGAGGCCGTGGATCCGCTGGGCGTTGGACACCTCCTGGGCGAACCGGCGGCGGAACTCGCCGTCCTCGGCGAACTCGGGGCGGACCACCTTGAGCGCCACCGGCCGGCCGCCGGGCGTGTACGAGAGGTAGACCCGGCCCATGCCGCCGGCCCCGAGCCGGGCGAACAGCCGGTAGCCGCCGACCTCCCGGGGGTCGTCCGGATGCAGCGGCTGGAAGACCGGCGGGAGCGGTGCGGCGGTGGCGTCCCGTGGCGTGTCGGCGGTCATGCGGTTGATCCCCCTGGGAGAGCGGTGAGTTCCACCGACCGCCTGGCGGGCGCGGTGACGGGCGTCCGGGCGGCGGTCTGGCGCTCCATAACCTATCGATCCGTCAGGACTCCGCGCAGGTCGGTGCCGGTTTGGTTGCAGAGCTGGGACCTTCGCACACACCCCGTGCGCCGCCCCGGAACGGCGGCGGCCCCCGTGTCCCTGGAGTCCAGGGGCACGGGGGCCGTGGTGCCGGGTTCACGCGGCCGACCGGGGGGTCAGAGCGTGAAGATCTCCTCCAGCAGCTGCTGCTGCTCGGCGGCGTGCCGCTTGGCCGAGCCGACCGCGGGGGCCGAGGAGGCCGTGCGGGCGACGCGGCGCAGGCGCGGGCCGTCCGCGCTGCGGCCGATGACGACCTGGAGGTGGTCGACCAGGTTCATGGCGATGAACGGCCAGGCACCCTGGTTGGCCGGCTCCTCCTGCGCCCAGACGAACTGGACGTCGTCGCCGTAGCGGGCCAGCTCCTCCTGGAGCTCGGCCACCGGCAGCGGGTAGAGCCGCTCGACCCGGACGATCGCCGTGTCGGTGATGCCGCGCTCGGTGCGGGCCGCCTCGACGTCGTAGTAGAACTTGCCGGCGGTGATGACCACCTTGCGCACCTGCGCCGGGTCGACGGTGGTGTCGCCGATGACCGGGCGGAACGAGCCGGACAGGAACTCCTCGGTGGCGCTCGCCGCGGCCTTCAGGCGCAGCATCGACTTCGGGGTGAAGACGACCAGCGGCTTGTGGTGCGGGTTGTGCGCCTGCCAGCGGAGCAGGTGGAAGTAGTTCGACGGCAGGGTCGGCATGGCGACCGTCATGTTGTTCTGCGCGCACAGCTGGAGGAAGCGCTCCGGGCGGGCGGACGAGTGGTCCGGGCCCTGGCCCTCGTAGCCGTGCGGCAGGAGCAGGGTGACGCCCGAGTGCTGGCCCCACTTCTGCTCGGCGGAGGCGATGTACTCGTCCACCATGGTCTGCGCGCCGTTGACGAAGTCGCCGAACTGCGCCTCCCACATGACCAGCGCGTTCGGGCGGGTCAGCGAGTAGCCGTACTCGAAGCCCATCGCCGCGTACTCGGACAGCAGGCTGTCGTACACGGTGTAGCGGGCCTGGTCCTCGGTGAGGTACTGCAGCGGGGTGTAGTCCTCGCCGGTGGCCCGGTCGATCAGCACGGCGTGCCGCTGGCCGAAGGTGCCGCGGCGGCTGTCCTGGCCGGCCAGGCGGACCGGGTGGCCCTCCATGAGCAGCGAGCCGATGGCGAGGGTCTCGCCCATCGCCCAGTCGATGGTGTTGTCCTCGACCGAGGCGGAGCGGCGCTGGAGCTGCGGCAGCAGGCGCGGGTGGACGGTCAGCCAGTCCGGCAGGTTGACCTGGGAGGCGGCGATCCGCTTGACCATCTCCTGGGAGATGCCGGTCCGGATGTTGACCGGGAAGTCGGCGACCGGCTTGCCGCCGGTGGCGGGGGCGGGCGCCTGGGCGGCGTCGCGGACCTCGGCGAAGACCTTCTCCAGCTGGCCCTGGAAGTCCTGGAGCGCCTGCTCCGCCTCTTCCATGGTGATGTCGCCGCGACCGATCAGGCCCTCGGTGTACAGCTTGCGCACCGAGCGCTTCTTGTCGATCAGGTCGTACATCAGCGGCTGGGTGAACGACGGGTTGTCGGCCTCGTTGTGACCGCGGCGGCGGTAGCAGATGAGGTCGATCACCACGTCCTTGTGGAACTCCTGGCGGAACTCGAAGGCGAGCCGCGCGACGCGGACCACGGCCTCCGGGTCGTCGCCGTTCACGTGGAAGATCGGGGCCTCGATCATGCGGGCCACGTCGGTGCAGTACATCGAGGAGCGGCTGGAGGCCGGGGCGGCGGTGAAGCCGACCTGGTTGTTCACCACGACGTGCACGGTGCCGCCGGTGCGGTAGCCGCGCAGCTGCGACATGTTCAGGGTCTCCGCGACGACGCCCTGGCCGGCGAAGGCCGCGTCGCCGTGGATCTGGATCGGCAGCACCGGGAAGGTGGTGCCGCCCTGGTCCAGGATGTCCTGCTTGGCGCGGGCGATGCCCTCGACGACCGGGTCCACGGCCTCCAGGTGGGAGGGGTTGGCGGCGAGCGAGACCTTGATGGTCTCGCCGTCCAGGCCGGTGAAGGTGCCCTCGGAGCCCAGGTGGTACTTCACGTCGCCGGAGCCGTGCATCGACTTCGGGTCGAGGTTGCCCTCGAACTCGCCGAAGATCTTGCCGTACGGCTTGCCGACGATGTTGGCCAGCACGTTCAGGCGGCCGCGGTGGGCCATGCCGATGACGGCCTCGTCGAGGCGGTGCTCGGCGGCGGCGTCGATGGTGGCGTCGAGCAGCGGGATGAGCGACTCGCCGCCCTCCAGCGAGAAGCGCTTCTGGCCGACGTACTTGGTCTGCAGGAAGGTCTCGAAGGCCTCGGCGGAGTTCAGCCGGCGCAGGATGCGCAGCTGCTCCTCGCGCTCCGGCTTGGTGTACGGCTTCTCCAGGCGCTCCTGCAGCCACTTGCGCTGCTTCGGGTCCTGGATGTGCATGTACTCGATGCCGACGGTGCGGCAGTAGGTGTTGCGCAGCAGGCCGAGGATGTCGCGGAGCTTCATCATCCGCTGGCCGCCGAAGCCGCCGACCGCGAACTCGCGCTCCAGGTCCCACAGGGTGAGGCCGTGGGTGGTGACGTCCAGGTCGGGGTGCTTGCGCTGCTTGTACTCCAGCGGGTCGGTGTCGGCCATGAGGTGGCCGCGGACCCGGTAGGAGTGGATCAGCTCCATGACGCGGGCGGTCTTGTTGACCTCGTCGTCGTGGGTGGTGGCGACGTCGGTGGCCCAGCGGACCGGCTCGTACGGGATCCGCAGCGACTCGAAGATCTCGTCGTAGAAGCCGTTCTGGCCGAGCAGCAGCTGGTGGATCGTGCGCAGGAACTCGCCGGACGCCGCGCCCTGGATGACGCGGTGGTCGTAGGTCGAGGTCAGCGTCATGATCTTGGAGACGCCGAGGCGGGCCAGGGTCTCCGGGGCGGAGCCCTGGAACTCGGCCGGGTACTCCATGGCGCCGACGCCGACGATGGTGCCCTGGTTCTGCATCAGGCGCGGCACGGAGTGCACGGTGCCGATGCCGCCGGGGTTGGTCAGCGAGACCGTGACGCCGGTGAAGTCGTCCATGGTCAGCTTGTTGGCGCGGGCCCGGCGGACGATGTCCTCGTAGGCCTGCCAGAAGCCGAAGAAGTCGAGGGTCTCGGCCTTCTTGATGGCCGCGACGACGAGCTGGCGGTCGCCGTTCGGCTTGACCAGGTCGATGGCCAGGCCGAGGTTCACGTGCTCGGGCTTGACCAGGTAGGACTTGCCGTCCTCCACCTTGTAGCTGTGGTTCATGCCCGGGGAGGCCTTGACGGCCTGGACCAGGGCGTAGCCGATCAGGTGGGTGAAGGAGACCTTGCCGCCGCGGGCGCGCTGCAGGTGGTTGTTGATGACGATGCGGTTGTCGATCAACAGCTTGGCCGGGACGGCGCGCACCGAGGTCGCGGTCGGCACCTCCAGCGAGGCGTCCATGTTGGTGGCGACGGCCTTGGCCGGGCCGCGCAGCTGGACCAGCTGGGGGCCGGTGGGCTCGGCGGCGGGCGCGGGGGCCGGGGCGGCGGCCTTGGGCGCCGGCGGTGCGGCGGGAGCGGCGGCGAGCGGCGCGGCGGCGGGCACCGTGCGGGCGAGACGGAGCATGATCGGGATCTCGATGAGCGCGCGGACCTCGGCCAGCTCGGCCAGCTCGCGGGGGGTGCGCTCGGTGACCCGGAAACCG
>NZ_JBHVER010000283.1:0-8346 GCF_042802195.1 Kitasatospora sp. NPDC057500
GGCACCGCCCTGCCCCCGGATTTCCGGGCACGGCGGTGCCACGGCTCTGCGCTGTCCCGGGACCTCCCGGGGAACGGCCGGGGGCGGGCGGGGTCAGCCCGCGGCCGGGTCGGGGAAGGTCTGCAGCGTCACGAACACCACCCGGCGGGCCTCGCCGGTGCCCTCGGTGCGGATCCGCACCCGCTGGCCGGGACGCAGCAGCCGCAGGCCGCCCGCGTCGAAGGCGGCCGCGTCGAACGGCACCGGGGTCCCGTCGTCGAGCAGCACGGAGCCGGCCCGGGTGGCGGGGTCGAAGGTGAACGCGGTGGCCTGCATGGCAGCAGCATAGCGAGGGCCACCGACAGCGCCCCCGGCTGTCTCAGCGCGGCCGCTGCGGCGGCAGGTGGCCGAGGCGGGCCGCCAGTGCGCGCGTGTGCGGGCCGACGCCGAGCGCCAGCGCCTCGGCCAGGTCCTCCCCGGTGTCGACGTCCCGGCGGACCGACTCCACGCCGGGCAGCCGCAGTTCGCGGGCCCCGCCGGCCGCGTGCCGGGCACGCGAGCCGTCCCCGAACGCGGGAGCGAGCGCGCTGCCCGGGGCGCAGGCCAGCAGGGTGGTGCCCAGCCCCGGGGCGTCCGGCAGGAAGGCCCGGCCCACCGCGGGCACGGCCGCCAGCACCCGGCCCAGCTCGGCCGGGCGCAGCGCCGGCAGGTCCGCCGACAGCGCGGCCAAGGGCGCGCGGGGCGCGAGCACCAGCGCGGCCGCCGCGCCGTGCGCCAGTGCCTCGTTGAGCCCGCCGCCGGGTTCGTCGTCCACCACCAGGGCGCCGAGTCCGGCCAGCCGCGCGCCGGCCGCGGCGTCCCTGGTGACCACCAGCACCCGGCCGACCCCGGGCGCGGCCAGCGCGGCCGTGACGGTGTCCAGGGCGAAGGAGAGCGCGAGGTCCGGGCGGTGCGGGCCGGCGAACGGGGCCAGCCGGGACTTCGCCTGGGCGAGCGGCTTGAGGGGCAGCACCAGCGACCAGCCGGCGGCGGGTGCGGGGGGCGCGACGGGCCCGCTGGGGCGTACGGTGTCCTGGGTCATCGGCGTCATTGTGACGCCGGCCCCGGAACCCTCGCCAGGCCGTCCGAGCTGTGCGGACGTGCGTTTGATCACGCCCGCGCGGCGGGTGGGCGGGGTCGCTCGACAGCCGGTGAGAGGTCGGGTGAGACTGTTCCGCGCCCGCGCCCCGAGAGGGTCGCGGCGGCGAGATCGACCGCGGCACGCCGGCGTGCCGCACGGATGAGGAGGACCTGGGGTGGCCCGCCGCTCGTACGCCAGCTTCGGCAACGCCGACTACGGCTTCTGGTACCGCTTCGCGGCCGTGCTGGTGAAGCCGGTGACGACCGCCCTGGTCAAGCCGGACTGGCGGGGCTGGGAGCACCTCCCGAAGGAGGGCGGCTTCATCGCCGCGGTCAACCACAACTCGATCATCGACCCCGTGGTGTACGCGCACTGGCAGTACAACAGCGGGCGTCCGCCGCGGATCCTCGGCAAGTCCTCGCTGTTCTCGGTCCCGTTCATCGGCTTCATGCTCCGCAAGACCGGCCAGATCCCGGTGTTCCGCGAGTCCACCGACGCGGCGCAGGCGTTCCGGTCGGCGATCGACGCCGTCGACCGGGGCCAGTGCGTGCAGTTCTACCCGGAGGGCACGCTCACCCGGGACCCGGACCTGTGGCCGATGACCGGCAAGAGCGGCGTCGCCCGGGTGGCGCTGATGACCGGCGCCCCGGTCATCCCGGTCGCCCACTGGGGCGCCCACGAGATCATCCCGCCGTACGGCAGGGGCGCTTCGGGCAAGGGCAGGTTCAACCTCTTCCCGCGGCACCGGGTGACGGTGGCGGCCGGTCCGGCCGTCGACCTGAGCAGGTACCAGGGCCAGGAGCTGACCGCCCAGGTGCTCAGGGACGCCACCGAGGACATCATGGCGGCGATCACCGCCGTGCTGGCCGACATCCGCGGCGAGGAGCCGCCCGCCGAGCGGTACGACATGCGGGAGGCCGCCCGGAAGCGGGCCGCCGCCGCGGCGGCCCGCCGACCGGGCCGGGCCGGCGGCACCGACGAGAACGAGGAGGGTGGCAAGTGACCCGCTGCGCCGTGTTCGGCACCGGCTCCTGGGGCACCGCGTTCGCGATGATCCTCGGTGACGCCGGCTGCGAGGTGACCCTCTGGGGCCGCCGCCAGGAGCTGGCGGACGCCGTCAACGCCACCCACACCAACCCGGACTACCTGCCCGGCATCCGGCTGCCCGACTCGGTCCGGGCCACCACCGACCCCGCCGAGGCGCTGGCCGGCGCGGACTTCGCGGTGCTGGCGGTGCCCTCGCAGACGCTGCGCGAGAACCTGGCCGCCTGGGCGCCGCTGCTGGAGCCGCAGACCGTCCTGGTCAGCCTGATGAAGGGCATCGAACTCGGCACCGCCAAGCGGATGAGCGAGGTCGTCGCCGAGGTCGCCGGGGTCGGCCCGGAACGGATCGCGGTGGTCAGCGGGCCGAACCTGGCCCGGGAGATCGCCAACCGGCAGCCGGCCGCCAGCGTGGTCGCCTGCACCGACGAGGCGGTCGCCAAGCGGCTCCAGGCGGCCTGCCACACGCCGTACTTCCGGCCGTACACCAACACCGACGTGATCGGCTGCGAGCTCGGCGGCGCGGTGAAGAACGTGATCGGCCTGGCGGTCGGCATGGCCGACGGCATGGGGCTGGGCGACAACACCAAGGCGACGCTGATCACCCGCGGGCTCGCGGAGACCACCCGGCTGGGACTGACGCTGGGCGCCGACCCCTACACCTTCGCGGGGCTGGCGGGCATGGGCGACCTGGTGGCGACCTGCTCCTCGCCGCTCTCCCGCAACCACACCTTCGGCATCAACCTGGGCCGGGGCATGTCGCTCGCCGAGACCATCGCGGCCACCCGGCAGACCGCCGAGGGCGTCAAGTCCTGCGAGTCGGTGCTCGACCTGGCCCGGCGCAGCGGTGTCGACATGCCGATCGTCGAGGCGGTGGTGGACGTCGTCCACAACGGCCGGCCCACCCAGGAGGCGCTGCAGGCGCTGATGTCCCGCTCGGCCAAGCCCGAGCGGCGCTGAGGCGCGTCCGGGTCGGTCACCTGCCCGAAACACGGCTCACGGTAACCTCGGTCGCGATATGAGCATCGAACAGACCTCCCAGAACCCGTCCGCGAAGCCGCGGGTCGCCGTCGTGTTCGGCGGCCGCAGCTCCGAGCACGCCATCTCGGTCGCGACCGCGGGCAGCGTGCTGAAGGCGATCGACCGCGACAAGTACGAGGTGCTGCCGATCGGCATCACCCACGAGGGCCGCTGGGCGCTGGTCAGCGACGAGCCGGCCCGGATGGCCATCAGCGACGGCCGGCTGCCGAGCGTCGACCAGGTCGCCGAGTCCGCCGAGGGCCAGGTCTCGCTGCCGGTCGGCCCCGGCAGCCGCGAGGTGGTCTGGAGCGAGCCCGGCACCGCCCCCAAGGTGCTCGGCGAGGTGGACGTGGTCTTCCCGCTGCTGCACGGGCCGTGGGGCGAGGACGGCACCCTCCAGGGACTGCTGGAGCTCTCGGGCGTGCCCTACGTCGGCAACGGCGTGCTCGCCAGCGCGGTCGGCATGGACAAGGAGTTCACCAAGCGGCTGCTGGCCTCGCACGGCCTGGGCGTCGGGCGGTACACCGTGGTCCGGCCGCGCGAGTGGGAGACCGAGGAGGGCCGCGCGGCCGTCCGCGAGCGCGCCTCGGGCCTCGGGCTGCCGCTGTTCGTGAAGCCCTGCCGGGCCGGCTCCAGCATGGGCATCACCAAGGTCAAGGACCTCTCGGACCTCGACGCCGCGATCGAGGAGGCCCGCCGGCACGACCCCAAGCTGATCATCGAGGCGGGTGTCTCCGGCCGCGAGATCGAGTGCGCGGTGCTGGAGTCCGAGGACGGCCCGCGGGCCAGCGTCCCGGCCGAGATCCTGGTCGGCGGCGGCTACGAGTTCTACGACTTCGAGGCCAAGTACATCGACTCCTCCGAGGTCCGGATCCCGGCCGAGCTCTCCGCGGAGGAGACCGCCGAGATCCGCCGGCAGGCGGTCGCCGCGTTCGAGGCGCTCGGCTGCGAGGGCCTGGCCCGGGTCGACTTCTTCCTGCTGGACGACGGCGGCTGGATGGTCAACGAGGTCAACACCATGCCCGGCTTCACCCCGATCTCGGCCTACCCGAAGATGTGGCAGGCCAGCGGGCTGTCGTACCCGGAGCTGATCGACCGGCTGCTGCAGGCGGCGCTGCGCCGCTCGACCGGTCTGCGCTGACCGCGCGCGGACGGACGGAGGGCGGTCCCGGAGTCCCGGGACCGCCCTCCGCGCGCATCGGGCCCGGTCAGGGGATGGCGGCCCGGACCAGGTCGGAGAGCGCGGCGGCGGCGTCCAGCGGGTTGCCGGTGGCGCCGCCGGGGACGGTCACCTCGACGAAGGCGGCGCGCTGGGTGGCGGTGAAGCGGTAGCCGCCGTCGGCGAGCGGTTCCGGCCACCAGGTGACGCCGTTGACCGTCGGCGAGATCTCCGCCTGCTTCTCGTCGACCAGCCCCTCGGGGTGCGGCACGCCGCACCGCAGCACGATGCTCGGGGAGGACGCCCAGGCGGCGACGTACGGGGAGGCCGGGGACGGGTCCTTGCGGGCGTGGCCCAGCAGCTCCTGCGGCAGCGTGCCGGCGAGCGCGCGGCAGTACTCGGCGGCCTTGCCGCGGGGCTCCGGCGTCTCGACCTTCGGGTCGGCGGGCGCGCCCCAGCTGCCGAGCAGCACGACGACGGTGCAGGTGAGCGCGGTCGGCACCGCCAGCCACCGGACGGGGGCCGGCAGTGCCGCGAGGAAGCGGGGGACTAGGGGTTCTCGGGTCACCCGCCGATGGTATGCGCGTCTTACAGGTGGACGACGGGACAGGTCAGGGTGCGGGTGATGCCCTCGATCTGCTGGACCTTCGCGACCACCAGACGGCCGAGGTCGTCCACGGTGTCCGCCTCGGCCCGGACGATCACGTCGTACGGGCCGGTGACGTCCTCGGCCTGGATGACTCCGGGGATCTTGGCGATGGACTCGGCGACGGCGCTGGCCTTGCCGACCTCGGTCTGAATCAGGATGTAGGCCTGGACCACGGGGACCTCCCGGCGGCTGGGTACGGGGATCGCCGCCGTGCCCGCCCGGTCGGGCGTCGGGTGGGAGAGCGGGCTCACGGCAGACTGATCACCACGCTACCTCCCGGCGGGCCGGGGAGGGGAGACCCGTGCGCCCCCGAAGGGCGTACGCTGCGCGCGGAGGCGGCGTGGCCGCAGGACGTACGCGCCCGGGCGGGCGCAACCGAGAGGACGGCAGATGCAGGGGACCGTGGGCGAGCTCGGCGAGTTCGGACTCATCAGGGAGCTGACCGCCCGGGTACCGCTCACCGACGCGGTCGACCTCGGCCCGGGTGACGACGCCGCCGTGGTGAAGGCCCCGGACGGCCGGGTGGTGGCGACCACGGACGTGCTGATCGAGAACCGGCACTTCCGCCGGGACTGGTCCACCGCGTACGACGTGGGCCGCAAGGCGGCCGCGCAGAACCTGGCCGACGTGGCCGCGATGGGCGCGGTGCCGACCGCGCTGCTGCTCGGCCTGGTCGCGCCGGCGGACCTGCCGACCACCTGGGCCACCGAGCTGATGGACGGGCTGCGGGACGAGTGCCAGGTGGCCGGTGCGACCGTGGTCGGCGGCGATGTGGTGCGCGGGGACACCATCACGCTGGCCATCACGGCGCTCGGGGACCTTCAGGGGCGCGCGCCGGTGACGCGCGCCGGTGCCCAGGTGGGTGACGTGGTCGCGGTGACCGGCTGGCTCGGCTGGTCGGCGGCCGGGCTGACGGTGCTGCAGCGCGGCTTCCGCTCGCCGCGGGCCTTCGTCGAGGCGCACCGCCGCCCGGAGCCGCCGTACCACGCGGGGCCGGCCGGGGCGGAGCTGGGCGCCACCTCGATGATCGACGTGAGCGACGGGCTGGTGGCCGACCTCGGGCACGTGGCCGGGGCGAGCGGGGTGGACATCGACCTGCGGGCGGCCGACTTCGACGTGCCGGCCCAGATGGCGGACATCGGCCAGGCGGTCGGGGTGGACCCGCTGGTCTGGGTGCTCTCCGGCGGCGAGGACCACGCGATCGCCGCGACCTTTCCGCGCGGGATCCAACTGCCCGCCCGCTGGCGGGTGGTGGGCGAGGTGGTCGGCCGGGCGCGGGCGGCCCGCGGCGGCCGGGTGACGGTGGACGGCGAGGCCTGGGACCGGGTCGGCGGCTGGGACCACTTCGCGGAGTGACAACGGGCGCGCGCCGGGCGGCGGTCGGCGGCCGGGCGGGCGGGGAGTGCGTAGGCTTGGCCACGGCCCGGCCGCCCGCCCTTCACATCGGGTGGTCTGGACCATAATGGTCTAAACCACTCTGAGCGGGAGAGCCCACCACCATGCGAATCGGAGTACTGACCAGCGGCGGCGACTGCCCCGGCCTGAACGCGGTGATCCGTTCCGTGGTGCACCGGGGCACCGATGTGCACGGCGACGAGATCGTCGGCATCGAGGACGGCTTCCTCGGTCTCATCGAGGGCCGCACCCGCCCGGTCTCGCACGACGACGTCACCGGCCTGCTCACCCTCGGCGGCACCATCCTCGGCTCCGCCCGGGTGCAGCGCGAGCGGATCCAGTGGGCGGTGGAGAACGCCAAGACCCTCGCCCGGGACATCGGCATCGACGCGCTGATCGCCATCGGCGGCGAGGGCACCCTCACCGCCGCCCGGATGTTCAGCGAGGCCGGACTGCCGGTGGTCGGCGTCCCCAAGACCATCGACAACGACATCGACGCCACCGACGTCACCTTCGGCTTCGACACCGCGGTGCACGTCGCCACCGAGGCGATCGACCGGCTCAAGACCACCGCCGAATCGCACCAGCGGGTCATGGTCGTGGAGTTGATGGGCCGTCACACCGGCTGGATCACCCTCACCGCCGGCATGGCGGGCGGCGCGCACGGCATCCTGATCCCGGAGAAGCCGTTCGACATCGAGGCGGTGGCCCGGATGGTCGAGGACCGCTTCGCCCGCGGCAAGAAGTTCGCCATCATCGCCGTCGCCGAGGGCGCCACCCCGATGCCCGGCACCATGCGCTTCGACCACGGCGAGGTCGACCGGTTCGGGCACCGGACCTTCGGCGGGATCGGCAACCGCCTCGCCCACGAACTGGAGAACCTGCTCGGCAAGGAGGCCCGCCCGGTCATCCTCGGCCACGTCCAGCGCGGCGGCACCCCCACCGCCCGGGACCGGGTCCTCGCCACCCGGTTCGGCTGGCACGCCGTGGAGGCCGTCCACCGGGGCGCCTTCGGCCACTTCACCGCGCTGCGCCGCAACGACATCCGGCTGGTGCCGATCGCCGACGCGGTGACCAGGCTCAAGACCGTCCCCGAGGGGCACTGGGCGGAGTCCGAGGCCGTGCTGTGACCGCGTAGGTTGGGCGCATGTCTTCCACCGCACCTCCCCGCGTTCTCACGGTCGCCGGCTCGGACTCCGGCGGCGGCGCCGGCATCCAGGCCGACCTCAAGGCGATGCTCGCCCTCGGCGTCCACGGCATGAGCGTGATCACCGCCGTCACCGCGCAGAACTCGCTCGGCGTCCAGGGTTACTGGGAGCTGCCCGCCGAGGCGGTCCGGGCCCAGTTCCGCAGCGTGGTCGACGACATCGGCGTCCAGGCCGTCAAGACCGGGATGCTGGCGTCGATCGAACTGGTCGAGACCGTCTCCGGGCTGCTGGCCGGGGTGGGCGCGCCGGTCGTGGTCGACCCGGTCGGGGTCTCCAAGCACGGCGACGCGCTGCTCGCCGCCGAGGCCGTCGCCACCGTCCGGGAGAAGCTGCTGCCGGTCGCCACCCTCGCCACGCCCAACCTGCACGAGGTGACGCAGCTCACCGGGCGGGTGGTCGAGGACGAGGCGCAGATGCTGGACGCCGCCAAGGCGCTGCTCGACCTCGGGCCGCGCTGGGTGCTGGTCAAGGGCGGGCACCTGGCCGGCGAGGCGGCCGACCTGCTGTACGGCGGCGCGGGGGAGGAGCACTGGTACCGGGCGCCGCGCTACGACAACCGGCACACCCACGGCACCGGCTGCACCCTGGCCAGCGCGATCGCCGCCGGCCTGGCCAAGGGCGAGGCGCTGCCCGAGGCGGTCGCCTCGGCGAAGGAGTACATCACCGGGGCGATCGCCGGCGGTTTCGCGCTCGGCGCCGGCATCGGACCGGTCGACCACGCCTGGCGCTGGCGCTGAGCCCGGCGCCGCAAACGCCTGTGGGCGGGCCCGAGGGC
>NZ_JBHVER010000284.1:0-8295 GCF_042802195.1 Kitasatospora sp. NPDC057500
CGGCGTCGCCGCCGGGGTGGCGGCCTTGCTCGGCGCGGCGCCCGGGACGGTCGGCCCGAAGCCCTTGTACAGGTCCTTGTTCGGGCTGACGTGGGCCTCGGTGTCGAGCTTCTCGTGGTTCTTGAACGTGAAGGAGGTCGCCACGTAGCCGCCCACGGTCACGGTGGTGGAGGCGATCTTGGCGGTCGGGTTGCCCGGCCCGCCGAGCAGCACCGCGCCGCCGGCCGGGACGGAGATGCTGGTCAGCGGGGCGCCCTTGTCGTCCGCGAAGGTGGCGGGGGCGCCACCGGCGACGGTGACGGCCTGGAGCTCCAGCGTCTCGGTCCCGCTGTTGCTGATGTTCACCGTCACATTGGCGGGGCCGGTGTGCTCACCGGAGGACTCGTCCCCGGTGACCACGACGATGTTGTTCAGCCGGACGTCGGTGCCCAGGGTGGCCGACACGTTGTCGGGCTTGATCTGCAGGGTCTCCGGGGTGTTCCCGGCGGCGCAGGAGGACAGCGAGGCGATGGCCAGGGCGGCGATGGCGGCGATGCTGCCGCGTCGAAGGCTGCGGCTCACGGCGGCGGCTTCTCCTAAGTCACGTGTCGGAAGGTCAGGTCTCAGATTATCGACCTCGCTTATGCCGTCCTCACGGGGTGGTCCCTTCGTGTCGCGCACCCGGTGTGGACGGGCCCCCGGACGGCGGCACTTCCGCGTGTTCAGGTCAACCGCCGACCAAGATCGGATCACGATCCGGAAACGACCCGATAAACGGTGAAAGCTCAAGATCAAATCACGGTTTCGGGAGTGTTGCCAGAGGTTTCAGCGGGCGGCGGAACCGCCTCCGACCTGCGGGAAGCCCTCCTCGAACACCGGTCGCAGCACGTCATGGGGGTCCTTGTCAAGCCCCGAGACCGGCCCTGACCTGCGAAAACGCCCTTCGGGTGCGCCGAAAAGCGTGTTATTCTGGAAAGCCACGGAAGGGGTCCTGTCACATGACGTTCAAGGTTGGCGACACGGTGGTCTACCCCCATCACGGGGCCGCGCTGATCGAGGCCATCGAAATTCGCCAGATCAAAGGTGTGGACAAGACCTACCTGGTGCTCAAGGTGCAGCAGGGAGACCTGACGCTCCGCGTGCCCGCCGAGAACGCGGAGTTCGTCGGCGTGCGCGATGTGGTCGGCCAGGAAGGTCTGGACCGGGTCTTCGAGGTGCTCCGCGCACCGTACACCGAAGAGCCGACCAACTGGTCCCGTCGCTACAAGGCGAACCTGGAGAAGCTCGCCTCGGGTGATGTCATCAAGGTCGCCGAGGTCGTCCGCGACCTCTGGCGTCGCGAGCGCGAGCGCGGCCTCTCCGCCGGTGAGAAGCGCATGCTCGCCAAGGCGCGCCAGATCCTCGTCAGCGAACTCGCGCTGGCGGAGAACACCAACGAGGACAAGGCGGAGACGCTGCTCGACGAGGTGCTCGCCTCGTAGCGGCCGTCCGCTCCACAACGCTCACAGCGCCCGATGCCGGCGCGCCGCCCACCGGACCGAGGGTCCGGGGGTGGTGCAGTGGCACTTCGGGCGCTGAGGCGTGTCCGGACGACGCCCCCGCACCCGAGCGGCCTGGCCGGCCCGGGTCCGCATGACCGTTTCTGCTTTTGTCGCGGGCGGAAGACGGTGGTGCTTCGGAAGGGGTCCGCGCCCGTCGTGCACGCCATGGCCATACCCACTTCGCCGAAGGAGTGAAACCTGAACGCCACAGCAGCAGTCGCAGCAGCAGTGGTGCCCGCCGCCGGCCGCGGTGAGCGCCTGGGGCCGGGGGCCCCGAAGGCCCTGCGTGAACTGGGGGGCGTGCCGCTCCTGGTGCACGCCGTCCGGGCGTTGACCCGCAGCCGCGCGGTCGGCCTGGTCGTGGTCGCCGCCCCCGCCGACGGGGTGGCCGAGGTGGTCGCCCTGCTCGACAGCCACGGGCTGGAGGACAAGGACATCCGCGTGGTGGCCGGCGGGGCGACCCGCCAGGAGTCGGTCCGGCTGGGCCTGGCCGCCATCCCCGCCGAGGTCGGCATCGTGCTGGTGCACGACGCGGCCCGTCCGCTGGTCCCGGTCGAGGTGGTGGACGCGGTGGCGTCCGCCGTCCGGGCCGGGGCCGAGGCGGTGGTGCCGGCGGTGCCGCTGGCCGACACCGTCAAGCGGGTCGAGCCGGTGGCGGGCGGGCCCGAGCCGGTGCTCGACACGCCCGACCGCGCCACCCTGCGCGCGGTCCAGACCCCGCAGGGCTTCCGCCGGGAGACGCTGGCCGGGGTGCACGCCAAGGCGCTGGCCGAGGAGGCCGCGGCGGACGGGACCGGCCTGCCGCCGGTCACCGACGACGCGGGCCTGGTCGAGCGGTTCGGCGGCCGGGTGGTCGTGGTGCCCGGCCACGAGGAGGCGTTCAAGGTGACCCGTCCGCTGGACCTCGTGCTCGCCGAGGCCGTACTCGCCCGCCGGAGGGCCGCCGATGCCTACTGAGCCGATGCCCGCTGAGCCGATGCCCACCGGTTCGACGCCTGCTGAGCCGATGCCGACCGGGCCGACGGCCGGCCCGCAGGCCCCCGTCATCCCCAGGACCGGGATCGGCACCGATGTGCACGCCTTCGAGGCCGGCCGCCCGCTCCGGGTGGCCGGGCTCGACTGGCCCGGTGCCGGGGACGGCCTGGCCGGCCACTCGGACGCCGACGTGGCCGCGCACGCCGCCTGCGACGCGCTGTTCTCGGCCGCCGGGATCGGCGACCTGGGCGCGCACTTCGGCACCGACCGGCCCGAGTGGGCCGGTGCGTCCGGGGTACGGCTGCTCGGCGAGGCGGCCCGGCTGGTCCGCGAGGCGGGCTTCGAGATCGGCAACGTCGCGATCCAGGTGATCGGCGTCCGTCCGAAGATCGGCAAGCGCAGGGCGGAGGCGCAGGCCGCGCTCGGCGCGGCGGTCGGCGCCCCGGTCTCGGTCTCCGGCACCACCACCGACGGGCTCGGCCTCACCGGGCGCGCGGAGGGGCTCGCGGCGATCGCCACCGCCCTGGTGTACGAGCGCCGTTGAGCTCCGGGGCGCGGGGCCCGGGAACAATTCCGGGCTGACGGGTGTTCACCGGGCGTTCGGTGGGCCCGAGTCGATAGTGTTCGGGATCGGGCCCGCGCGGGCTTACCCCTCGGGCCGTACCCGCCGCTGACGAGATGAGGTTTCCGATGAGCGTAGAACTCTCCGACCGCGCCAAGGGTCTGTTCGACGGCACGAGCTTCGCCGTGGTCTCCACGGTCCAGCCCGACGGCAGCCCCCAGTCCTCGGTCGTCTGGGTCAGGCGCGACGGTGACGACATCCTGTTCTCCACCGTCCAGGGCCGCCGCAAGCACCTCAACCTGCTCCGGGACCCGCGCATCTCGATCGTCGTCAACCCGCCGGAGACCCCGTACGAGTACCTGGAGGCGCGTGGCGAGGTCACGATGACCACCGAGGGCGGCCGGGAACTGATCGACGAACTGTCCCGGAAGTACCAGGGCAAGGACTACGGCTACGACGGCCCGGACGACGTGCGCGTGGTCGTCCGGCTCACGCCGCGGAAGGTGGTCGGCTCGATCTGAGCCGCCGGAGCGGCGGGGGAGGCCCGGGTCCCACCCGGCGGAAATGGCTCCGCCGGGGGTCTTGACATTCCGGAATGTCGCGGGGCACCCCCCGCCGCCCACTACGCTTGACGCTGTGAGCATTCGACTGTACGACACCAGCACCCGACAGGTACGCGACTTCGTCCCGCTTGTACCGGGTTGTGTCTCGATCTACCTGTGCGGCGCTACCGTCCAGTCGGCGCCACACATCGGGCACATCCGGTCCTACCTCAACTTCGACGTCATGCAGCGGTGGTTCGCCTACCGCGGGTACCAGGTGACCTTCGCCCGGAACGTCACCGACATCGACGACAAGATCATCGCCAAGGAGCGCGAGCTCGGCACGCCGTGGTGGCAGATCGCCTACGAGAACGAGCGCGCCTTCAACGACGGCTACGACGCCCTCGGCTGCCTGCCGCCGACCGTCGAGCCGCGCGCGACCGGGCACATCCCCGAGATGGTCGAGATGATGCGCGGCCTGATCGAGCGGGGCCACGCCTACGCGGCCGACGGCAACGTCTACTTCGACGTGAAGTCGTACCCCGACTACCTCGCGCTCTCCAACCAGAAGCTGGAGAACCTCCTGCAGCCCTCCGGCGAGGGCGAGACCGGCAAGCGCGACCCGCGCGACTTCGCGATGTGGAAGTCGGCCAAGCCGGGCGAGCCGAGCTGGGAGACCCCGTGGGGCCGCGGCCGTCCCGGCTGGCACCTGGAGTGCTCGGCGATGGCCCACAAGTACCTGGGCGCGGCCTTCGACATCCACGGCGGCGGGCTCGACCTGATCTTCCCGCACCACGAGAACGAGATCGCCCAGTCCAAGGCCTACGGCGACGACTTCGCCAACTTCTGGGTGCACAACGCCTGGGTCACCATGGCCGGCGAGAAGATGAGCAAGTCGCTCGGCAACTCGGTGCTGGTCTCCGAGATGGTCCGGTGCTGGCGGCCGATCGTGCTCCGGTACTACCTGGCGTCCCCGCACTACCGCTCGATGATCGAGTACAGCGAGGAGTCGCTGCGCGAGGCCGAGGCCGGCTTCGGCCGGATCGAGGGCTTCGTCCAGCGCGCCGTCGAGCGCTGCGGCGCCGTCGACGCGGCGCCCGAGGTGCCGCCGTCCTTCGCCGAGGCGATGGACGACGACCTGGGCGTGCCGCAGGCGCTCGCGATCGTGCACACCGCCGTCCGCCAGGGCAACAGCGCCCTCACCGCGGACGACAAGGAGAGCGCGGTGGCGCGCTTGGCCGAGGTCCGTGCGATGCTCGGAGTACTGGGTCTGGACCCGCTCGACCCGCAGTGGGCCGGGGCGGAGCGCGGCGAGGACCTGCACGGCGTGGTCGACTCGCTGGTCCGCCTCGTCCTGGACCAGCGCCAGGCGGCGCGGGCCCGCAAGGACTTCGCGACCGCGGACGCCATCCGTGACCAGCTCGGCCTGGCCGGGCTGGCGATCGAGGACACCCCGTCCGGCCCGCGCTGGACGATCAACAGCCAGTAACCCCCCGGCGACCGAGGGGTGAGGTGGGCCGTACCGGACCGGTGCGGCCCTCCCGCATGACGGAGCGCATGCCGTCGGGCGTCACCGGCACTGGCCGGGGCGGCCGGCCATGCCGGACAGACAGACAGGAAGTACAGCCATGGCCGGCAACAGCCAGCGCAGGAACCGCCGCAACCCCGGGTCGAAGAAGGGCGCGAGTGTCGGTACCGGCGGCCACAGCCGGAAGGCGCTCCAGGGCAAGGGCCCGACCCCGCCCGGCGAGGAGCGCAAGGGCCACCCGAAGCAGCGGGCCGCCAACGCCGCGCTGAAGCGCGAGCGGGACGCCAAGGCCAGGGCCGGCATGCGCCGGGCCGGTGGCGGCGGCCGGGGCGGCCGCGGCGGCGCGGGCTCCGCCGAGCTGGTCTTCGGCCGCAACTCGGTGGTCGAGGCCCTCCAGGGCGACGTGCCGGCCAACGCGCTGTACGTCCAGCAGTTCATCGACACCGACGACCGGGTCCGCGACGCCTTCCAGGCGGCCAACGACCGCGGCATCCCGCTGATGGAGGCCCCGCGCCCGCAGCTGGACCAGATGACCGGCGGGATGAACCACCAGGGCCTGGTGCTCCAGGTCCCGCCGTACGAGTACGCGCACCCCGAGGACCTGCTGGACGAGGCCGCGGACTCCGGCCGGGACGCGCTGATCGTGGCGCTGGACGGGGTCACCGACTCCCGCAACCTGGGCGCCGTGGTCCGTTCCGCCGCCGCCTTCGGCGCGCACGGCGTGGTGATCCCGGAGCGCCGGGCGGCCGGTATGACCGCCGGTGCCTGGAAGACCTCCTCGGGTGCGGCGGCCCGGCTGCCCGTCGCCCGGGCCACCAACCTGACCCGGGCCCTGGAGGCGTACCAGAAGGCCGGCCTGATGGTGGTCGGCCTGGCGGCCGACGGCGAGGCCGAGATCGGCGACCTGGAGGCGCTGACCGGGCCGGTGGTGATCGTCGCGGGCAGCGAGGGCAAGGGCCTGTCCCGGCTGGTCTCGGAGACCTGCGACCTGCGGGTGCGGATCCCGATGTCCGGGCTCACCGAGTCGCTGAACGCGGGCGTCGCGGCCGGCGTCGTGCTGTACGAGGCGGCCCGGCTGCGCGGCAAGGTCGGCTGACGCCCCCGGGGGCGTGCCGGCCTGAGCACAGCGCGGGCGCACGGCGCAAGGCGTTCTCCGGAACCGCCCGCCGTTCGCCCGCAAGTCAGGGGAAAGCGATCGGATCCGCCCGGGTCCGATCGCTTTTTTCCTGATCACTTCAAGGGCACTCCCGATATCCACCCGGGAGAGTGTCCTAACCGGGCGTCACCCGGTTAGACGGGCGTGGACACCAGAACACCTCGGCGCCCGCTCCTGGGCGGTGGCAGCACCGGGATAGACGCGGGCCCCGGCCTCAACACGGTCAAGGTGCCGTCCGACCCGGCGCGCCTCAGCAGCACCCAGGCGAGCTTCCGGCTCAACCTCGGCACCCCGGTGGCGCCGCTGATCGACGCCCCGGCCGGACTGCTGTCCACGGGCGCCGCGTTCGGCGACCCGTACGGCACCCAGGGCCTGATCCGCCGCCCGCTGGTCACCCCGCAGGTGGTCGTCCCCGCCGGTGACGTGCGCGCGCTCGCCGGCGGGCTCGCCGGGCCGCCGCGCCGCAAGGGCCGGGTCACCCCGGTCACCTGGACCGGTGAGGCCGGCCCGGGCGACGTCGCGGCCACCCAGCTGCTGGAGGCCGTCCGGCTCGGCGCCGTCCCGGCCGGGGTCGGCGGGCGCGGCGGCCGGTTCGGCGGCTCCCTGGCGGACGCCGACACCCAGGTCATCCCGCCGTACGGCGGCGCCCGGGCGGTGCCGCGCCAGCCGCGCGAGGGCGACGGCACCGCCACCGAGGGCGGCATCGGCCCGGTCGGCGCGCCGCAGGGCTGGACGCCCAGCGGCGAACTGCCCGAGGTCTCCGCCGCCGGTGCCGAGGGCAGGCCGCCCTGGTACCCCGGCCGCCGGGTCGACCTCGGGCTGGTGCTGCTGCCGCTGCGCGCCGTGCTCGGCTCGCTCTCCGTCTACGCCGGGTTCAGCAAGCTCTGCGACCCGGTGTACTTCGACGGCGGCGAGCGCGGCTCGATGATGCGCTGGCTCGCCTCGCTGCACCCCTGGAAGGTCGCCGAGCCGCTGCTGGCCTTCGCCATGGCGCACCCGGTCGGCGCCGGCCTGGTGGTGTCCTTCACCGAGATCGTGGTCGGCGTGCTGACCGTCCTCGGCCTCTGGCAGCGGCTCGCGGCCGGAGCGGCGATGACGCTGTCCGCCGTGCTGCTGTTCACGGTGAGCTGGCGGGCCGTCCCGGTGTACGACACGCCGGACCTGATCTTCCTGGCGGCGTGGAGCCCGTTGCTGATCGCCGGGGCGCCGTTCGCCTCGCTGGACGGGCGGCTCGGCCTGGAGGCCTGGCGGCACCACGGCCCGGACGCGCCGGCGGCGCTGCGCCGCCGGGTGCTGCGGCGCGGCGCGGTGGTCACCTCGGTGGTCATCGGTCTGACCCTGCTGATCGGCTCGATGCTGGGCGCGGCGGTCCGCACCGGCGCCCGGCCGCAGCCCCCCGCGCCGTCCCGGCCGGCCACCGACTACGGCACACCGGTCTGGCCGAGCGGCGGACCGTCCGCCACCCCCGGCGGCAAGGCCCCGGCCACTTCGGCGCCCTCGCCGGCCCCGTCCCGGCCGGCCACGCCGAGCGCCGCGCCCACCACCGCCGCGCCGTCGGGCACCGCGACCCCGCCGAAGCCGAGCGGCACGGCCACGCCGAGCACGCCGAGCGGCAAGGCGAAGTCTCCGGCCCGGCCGGAGACCGGGTCCCCCTCCGGTGCCCCGGCGGCCTCCGCGCCGCCGGCCGCACCGGCGCCCGCCGGGTCGGCGCCCGCGCAGCGCGCCACCCCGGCCCCTGCGGCCGGCACCGGCTCGGCGCCGAAGCCCGCGCCGAGCGCCGGGGCCGGCGGCCAGGGCGGCGCCCCGAGCGGCTCCGGCAACGGGGCCGGCGGCTCCGGCAACGGTTCGGGGCTGCTCGGCGGGGTGCTGGGCAGCGCGCCGCTGGCCGAGCTGTCCGGCGGCGGCGCCCACGGGTCGTCCGCCAGGCCGGGGGCGCCGACGGCCACCTGACGGGCCGGGGACGCGGCCCGGTGACGGCGATCGGCCGGGTGCTCCGTGGGGGAGCACCCGGC
>NZ_JBHVER010000285.1:0-8286 GCF_042802195.1 Kitasatospora sp. NPDC057500
GCCACGGCCACCGGGAGCAGGGCCGACCTCCGCCGTCCGTATGATCGACGGATGTTCGATCAACTGGAGATCAGAGTGCTGACGCCGGGCCGGCGGTCGGCGGCCCAGGTGGAGTGGTGGGTCAACGGTGAGAACCTGGTGGCGCAGGTGATCGGCCCCGGCGGCTACGGGCCGCACGCCGCCGCCGTGTTCCCCCGCGCCGGCTCCGGCCCGCTGCGGGCGACCGGCGAGCCGCGCCGCGTCGACCTGGGCGAGCCGGAGTGCACCGGGGGCTGCTGCGGCTTCCTCTCCGCCGTCGTGCAGCGCCTCGGCGACGTCGTCCGCTGGTCGGACTGGGAGGTCCCCGCCGGCGGCACCCGGCCGCCGGAGTTCGACTTCGAGGCGGCCCGGTACGAGGCCGCGCTGCGCCGTGCGGAGACGGCGGACGGGACCTGACGCCCGGCGAGCCTCCCGCTCCGGTCAGAAGCGGATGTCGGGGGCCTGGAGGACGATGCGCAGGTTCTCCTCGGCGCGGTCGGCTTCGACCTCCGGGCGCAGCCAGACGTTCTGCACGGTGTCCTCGTCGGGGCCGCCGGAGATCACCACCCAGAGCAGCAGGCCCCAGATCACCGTCGGTTCGTAGCCCGCGAGTCGGCCGCCGAAGCCGATCGGCACGGCGACGCCGATCCGGGACGGCGGGGGTAGGTCGAAGTCGGGCACGGCGAAGTCGGAGTGGTCCTCGCCGGCCAGGACGACGGGGTCCCCGATGACCTTGAGCCAGTGGACCTCAAGGCCCTCGGCGATCCGGTCGAGCGCGACGGCCAGCCAGCCGCGGACCGCCGCCTCCGGGTCGGGCAGCCAGTTCAGGGCGCCGTCCGGGGCTGTGGCGCGGGCGAGGTCGTCCTGCGGCGGGCCGAAGTTCTCGTTCTCGACGGCCTCGCCGACCACGTTGCCGTCGCGGTCCAGCTGCCACCAGCGGCGGATCGCCTCGGGCGGCGCCCAGGTCTCGGCGGAGTACTCGCCGGCCACCTCGTAGATCCAGCTGCCGCCCTCCCGCCCCGGCGGCAGCGGCGGGTCCTGCGGACCCACCGGCCGCATGGTGCCGCGCGACGGTGCGTCCGGTGGCGCGTCCTGCGGTGCGGCCGACCGGTCCCGGCGTCTGCGCCCGAAGATCCTCATGCGGAGAGTCTTCCCCGGGCGGGCCGGCGGTAGTGCGGATTCTGGTAATGGCATTGCTACGAAGAGAACATGACGATCCGTCAGGAAAGTGAATCCGCATGGTGCCCGCCCGGGGCCGGGCGGGCACCGAGGCCGCCGTCCGCGCTCCTTCAGCGGACCTCGCGCCGGCGGACCAGCAGCCAGGTCGCGGCGAGGAACACGGCGGCGAGGCCCGCGATGGCGAGTGCGGCCGGCCAGGGGGCGAGGATCGCCGTGACGTCCTCGCAGAGGCCGTCGGCGGTGCACCTCGCGGGCGGGGGCGGTGCCAGTTCGGTCGCGGAGGGGATCAGCACGGTCAGCGTCCAGGGCCGCAGCGCCGTCAGGCTGTTGCGGACGACGGCCTCCGCGAAGAGCACGTAGACGAACACCGTGGCGAAGGGGACGACGGCGCTGCGCGCCGCCCAGCCGAACGAGGCGCCGAGCGCGCCGAGGGCGGCCACGACCAGCGTTCCGCGCACGGCGGCCTGGAGGACGTCCGCGATCCAGGCGCCGTCGACGCCGTCGGCCGTACCGCGGGTCGCGGCGGTGACCGCGGCGGCGGCCCCCACGATCGCCAGGACCGCCACGGCGAGGGCGACCCCGGCCAGGGCGACGACGGACACCCGGGCGAGCAGCAGGCGGTGGCGGCGCGGCTCGGCCAGGATCCAGACGTTCGCCGAGCGGCTCTGCCAGTCCGCGCCCCCGAGGGACGCGCCCAGGATGAACAGGATGCAGGCGGTCACCGAGGTCGCGACCGTCAGGTCGTCGGGCAGCGCGTCGGCCAGGAGGTAGCGCGGGTCCGTGTAGAACTGGTCGGCGTCGACCATGGACGGGCTCACGCCCATCCGGGCTATCAGCTCGGCGCGCCGGTTCTCGGCCTCCGCATGCGCGGCCGCCAGGTCGGTGTTGTGCGTGAGCCAGAGTTGGACGCCGTAGCAGAGCGCCAGCACGGGGGCGATCACGGCCGTGATCCGGAATACCCGGGCGCTGCGCAGCCATTGCCCGGAAACGGCGAGGAGTCGGCCTGCCGGCGGTGCGCCGCGAACGGCCGTCGGCGCGGGGGGGCTCGGGTGGGTCATCGTCATGCTCCGCTTTCCGGCTTCGTCGCGTCGCCGGAAACACTGGCGAGGAACAGTTCTTCAAGGCTCGGGCGGTGCCGCCGGACTTCCAGCGGTGTCTGTCCGGCGTGGACGAGGGCCTCGACGGCCTTGTCCACGGGAATGCCCCGGACGTCCAGGACGCCGGTCCCGTCGGCGTCGGCGGCATCGGCACCGGCGTCCCGCAGGACGCGCGTGCCGGCGTCCGGGTCGGGGCAGGTGATCAGGGCCCGGTCGGCCTGCGGGGTGATGAGTTCGTCGACCCGCCCCGCCAGGAGGGTCCGGCCGGCCTCCACGACGACGACGCTGTCGCAGACGAGTTGCGCCTCGGAGAGCAGGTGGGAGGAGAGGATCACGGTGCGGCCCTCGTCCCTGAGCTGCCCGAGCAGGGAGCGGAGCCAGCGGATGCCCTGGGGGTCGAGGCCGTTGGCGGGCTCGTCGAGCACCACCAGGGCGGGGTCGTGCACGAGGGCGAGCGCGATGCCCAGCCGCTGGCGCATTCCCAGGGAGTAGCCGGTGACGGCCTCGTCCGCGCGGTCGGCCAGGCCGACGAGTTCGAGGGTCTCGGCCACGCGCTGCCGGGGCAGGCCGGCCAGGGCGGTGACGTGCTGCAGGAAGTGGCGGGCCGTCAGGCCCCGTGGTACCGGGGAGGATTCGATCAGGGCGCCGACCGAGCAGGATATCTCCGGCAGCTGGTCCGGCACCTTCCGGCCGAGCACGGTGATCGTCCCGCCGTCGGCGCGGGTCATCCCGAGCAGGCAGCGCAGGGCGGTGGTCTTGCCGCTGCCGTTCGGCCCGAGCAGCCCGAGGACCTCGCCCGCCCGCGCCGTCATGCTGAGCCCGTCGAGCGCCGCCCGGTGCCGTTTGCCGCGGCCGTAGAACTTGGTGAGCCCGTGCAGTTCGACCGTCATCCAGCCGCTCCGGCGCCCGCAGCCTGCGCCTGGGCGTCGATCATCGGGGTGCCGAGGAGCCGGCGGTCACCGCTGAACACCGCGCACACCACCCGCCGCTCGCCGGAGGCCCAGGCCTCCTCGCCCACGGGCGTGACCGGGAACAGGCTCAGGCGTCCGGTGGGGCGCTTGTCCTTGAACACGGCCTTGGCGAGCTTGTCGGCGCAGAACGGCACCAGCGTCTTGACCATGGTGTCCTGCTTGCCCGGGTAGGTCCCGCCGGGCGGGAGGTAGGTGAGGGCGGGCGAGACGACCTCGTACATGTGGGGACTGTCGCAGGGCACGGTGGCGACGTTCTTGCCGTCCTTGAACTCCTCGCCCGAGAAGCACTGTCCGGGCGTGAGGTCGTACCAGGCGACCAGCTGGGGCTCCGCGGTGACGGTGGTCGTGGCGTAGGGCATCGTGTCGTCCACCGGAGTCTGCGCCTGCTTCGACTCCCCGCCGGAACAGCCGCTCACCGCCACTACGAGCAACCCCATTGCACACAGAAGGCCTCGACGGTGGCTCTTTTTCAAAAGATTCACAACTCACCCCACTTGACGACCGGGTCGCATGAAAAAGAAGGTCCGGGACGCAGGGGTGATCGTTTCGCCCCCGCGCCCCGAACCTTTCACACCTTAGGTGATTCGGGGCATGACGGTAGTCGGTTCGCCGTCATATCCCGAAATCGCTCACGCCGCAGCGGGCGCGACTAGCACTGCTTGATGCCGTAGAAGGTGTCCGCGGTGTCGCCGTCGCTGCCGCCGTCGTTGTCGGCGTACCAGTACCAGATCTTGTTGGAGTCGATGGCGCCGACGTAGTGCCTGCCAGTGTTGTGGCCGTGGCCCTGGGCCTGGCTCGGGGCCTCGGCGCCCGCACCCGAGTTGATCGTGATGGTGGTCGCGTTGCAGGCGGTGCTCGCCGACGCGGCGGGAGCCGCGATCAGCACGCCGCCGGCCGCCATGCCGACCGCCAGGAGCACGCCCGAGGCCTTGAGCTTCATTCCCATAGTTTCCCCTCGAATTGAGTCGGAACCTGCATCGCGATTGCGACAGCTGGAACGTTAACGATCGATGTCGAGGCAAGTAAAGCGATCGCCAACTCCGGTATTTCGATCACGATCAGATTTTTCGACAGATTTCGGAATCGAGGTGATCAATTGTCGCGAGTTCGCACGTATCGGGCACGGCAAAACGGTCAGGCGTCCCACTGACCCCGGTGTCAACCGCCGGTCGGATTCGAATGAGACACCATGATGGTTTCCAGACTTTCGTGATCAAGATAAACCGGGCGGTTGGTCTGATTCCGGCGTGGCGTCAGGACGGGTGGACGAGGCGGCTCTCGTAGGCGTAGATCACGGCCTGGATCCGGTCGCGCAGTCCGAGCTTGTGGAGGATGCGGCCCAGGTGGGACTTCACCGTGGCCTCCGCGAGGTGCAGGGTGGCGGCGATCTCGGTGTTGGAGAGGCCGCGGGCGACCTCGACGAGTACCTCGCGCTCGCGGGGGGTGAGCCGGTGCAGGCGGTTGTCGCGGGGGGCGTCGGTGCCGGCGGGGAGGTGCGGGCGGACGCTCTCCAGCAGGAGGCGGGTGATCCGCGGGGAGAGCGCGGCGTCGCCCGCGGCGACGCTGCGGATCGCGGTGAGCAGCTCGTCGGGCCTGGTGTTCTTCAGCAGGAAGCCGGAGGCGCCGGCGTCGATTCCGGCGAAGGCGTACTCGTCGAGGTCGAAGGTGGTGAGGATCAGCACCCGGCTTTCCGGGCAGGCCCGGACGAGTCGCCGGGTCGCCTCGATCCCGTCGGTCCCGGGCATGCGGACGTCCATGAGGACGACGTCGGGCCGCAGTTCGCGGGCGAGGCGCACGACCTCGGCGCCGTCCGCGGCCTCGCCGACCGGGGTGATGTCGGGCTGGGCGTCCAGGACGGTGGAGAAGGCCATCCGCAGCAGTGCCTCGTCGTCGGCGATCAGGACGCGGATCGTCATGCGGACACCACTCCGCTGCCGCCGAGGTTCAGGCGGGCGTGGACGCCCCAGCCGCCGCCCGGCAGCGGTCCGGCGCGCAGCGTCCCCCCGTAGGCGGCCGCGCGCTCGCGCATCCCCGGGATGCCGTGGCCGGCGCCGGGGAGCGGCGAGCCGGGGCCGCTGTCGGTGACGTCCACCGTGACGGCCCGGGCCGAGCACCGCACCCGGACCTGCGCGCGGGTGCCGGGGGGCGTGTGCTTGAGCGCGTTGGTCAGCGCCTCCTGCACCAGGCGGTAGACGGTCAGTTGCGCGGTGGCGGGAACGCCGGTGTCGCCGCCGTCGACCTCGATCCCGGTCGGCAGTCCGGCGGCGCCCATCTGCTCGGCGAGGTCCTGGAGTTGGGCGATGCCGGGCAGCGGGTGGCGCTCGGCGTCGGGTTCGTCGGTGCGCAGCACGCCCAGGGAGCGCCGCATGTCGGTCAGGGCCTGCCGGCCGGTCTCGGAGATCTGGAGCATCGCCGCGGTCGCCTTGTCGGGCGAGCGGTGCTGCGCGCAGACGGCGGCGTCGGTGAGCGCGACCATGACGGAGAGGTTGTGGGTGACGATGTCGTGCATCTCGCGGGTGATCCGGGCCCGCTCCTCGGCGACGGCCAGCCGTGCCTGCTGTTCCTGTTGCTGCTCCAGGCGCGCGGCCCGTTCCTCCACGGCCGCGAGGTAGGCGCGCGTGGTCCGGACGTTCATGCCGAGGACGGCGGCGGCGACCGCCATCGCGCTCACCGCGACGAACGGCGTCAGGAACGCGCCGTCCGCCGCCCAGCGATGGCAGGCCAGTAGGGCCCCCGCCTCCACGACGGCGACGGCGGCCAGCGTGCCGCGCCGCCCCGAGGTCGCGGCCACCGTGTAGAGCGCCACCAACAGGGCGATGTCGGCCGGGAGTTGGACGTCCATGAGCCACTGGACGAAGGCCGCGGCCGCCACCACGCCGAAGACGGCGTGCGGCGCCCGGCGCCGCCACAGCAGCGGCAGCGTCAGCGCGGCCGTCAGCGCCACGTTCACCGGCAGGTCCTGCGGCGGGTGCGTGGTCAGGACGTTGAGGAGGAGCAGCGCCGGCAGCAGCGCGTCCCGCACCGCGGCCGGCAGCCGGGAGGCCCGGCGCCGGGCGGCGCGCACCGCCTGCGCCGCCCGTGCGGAGGCCGGGGCGGCGTACCTCGTCAGCGGTGCGGCCATCCACGTTCCCGTCGCTTCGGTGTCCTGGCGGGCCCGGTCGGGACGGCCACCGCGACCCACGCTAGGCGCACGGTCCGGCGCACCGCATGAGCCCACCGTCTGATCGCACCGCGCCCGGGTACGACCGCAGGAGGAGGCCCGCCACCGACCGTGGTCGCAAAGCGGCCGCCGGCCGGGCGGGTTCGCCTGCGACCCCGGTCGCACGGTGCCCGGCCGAGGGTTGCGCCCCAGGTGGCAGCCGGTGGCGACCCGGGAGCGATGTGGCGGCGCGCACCCCGCGCGGACGATGGCCCGGTGACCGAAATCATCGCGGGACCGCAGCTGTCCCTCCTGGAGATCCTCGCCCTGCTGGGCGCCGTCGTGCTGGCGGTGGCGCGCTGGCTTCCCGCCGCCGCCCGGGAACCCGCCGCCGTCGCGGCCGGTTCGGTGTTCGCGCTGTGCGCGGTCGTGCTGGGCGTGACGGGGCTGCGCTGGCAGCTGCTGCCGGTGCTGGCGGGCGGCGTCCTGGCGTTGCCGTTCGCCGTGGCCCCGCTGGTCCGACGGCGCAGCGGGCGGCCGGCGCGGCGGGCGCGGTGGTGGGTGGCGCTGCCGGGTACGGCGCTCTGCGTGGTCCTGACCGCCACGGGCCCGGCGGCCGCCTGGGCCTTTCCGGTCCCCGGGTTCCCCGAGCCGACGGGCCGGTTCGCGGTCGGCACCCGGGTGGTGCAGTGGACCGACCCGGACCGCCCCGAGACCGCCACCCCCGAGCCTGAGGACCGGCGCACGGTGGTGGTGCAGCTCTGGTACCCCGCGCGGGAGAGCCCCGAGGGCACCCCAGGGGCCCGGTACCTCGGCCGCACGGAGCAGGAGGCGCGCACCGTCGCCGACGCGCTGGCGAACTACTCCGGCCTCCCGGGCTTCCTGATCGACGGTGCTACGCGCGCCCGCAGCCACGCGGTCGTCGACGCCCCGGTGGTCGGCGAGGGCGGACGGTTCCCGGTGGTGCTCTTCTCGCCCGGGCTGGGTGGTGTGCGCACCCAGAACACGGCGTGGGCGGAGGAGTTGGCGAGCCACGGCTATGTGGTCGCCGCCCTCGACCACCCGTACGACTCCGCCGCGGTCGTCCTCGCGGACGGCCGGACGATCGGCACCGAGAACGCCTCCACCGGGGACGACGACGAGGACGACCGGCGGGCCGCCGAGACCACGCGGATCCGGGCGGCGGACCTGAGCTTCGTCCTCACCCGGCTGGAGCGGCTGGACCGGGGGGAGGGGGACGCCGCGCTCGCCGGACGCCTGGACACCGCCCGGGCCGCGGTCACCGGCCACTCCCTGGGCGGCGGAGCCGCCCTGCAAGCGGCCCGCCAGGACCGCCGCTTCGTTGCCGTCATCAACCTGGACGGCTACCCCCGAGACCCCGAGCGGCTCCCCTTCCCCCAGCCGGTCCTCGCGCTCACCCAGGCCGTCGGCCCGCAGACCGACGAGCGCTACATACCCCGCCTCACCGAGGTCCTCAAGCTCAGCAGCGCGACGAGCTACCGGCTCACCGTCCCCGGCGCCGCCCACCTCACCTTCATGGACGCCCCTCTCTACCTGCCGCCGGTGCCCGCGCTGGTCGGCTCCCTGGGCCGCACCGGGAGCCCGCGCGTCGTCGCCGAGACCACGCTCGCCTTCCTGGACGCCACCCTGCGGCAGAAGCCCGGCGACCTGGCCGGCGAGCTGTCCGCCCACGGCGACCTCACCGTCCACCGCCCGGGCGGCAGCGGCTGATCGCGTGGGACGCGCGGTTCTCGCGGAGTGGGAAGTCGGCCGGTCCGACTTCCCCCACCGCCGCGCGGTGTGGTGGCCGCCCGGCGCCGCGGACGGGGTGCGCGGGGCCCCGGGATCACCCGGCGGTGCTCAGGGCAGCCGGGGGTCGGGG
>NZ_JBHVER010000286.1:0-8150 GCF_042802195.1 Kitasatospora sp. NPDC057500
GCCCGGTGGTGACCGGGCCGTCCGGCCGTTCGGGGGCGGCGAGGCCCCGGCCGTCCCCGCTCAGGCGAGGCTCCGGCCACCTCCCGCCCCGGCACCGCCCCGGCGCAGCAGCCGGCCGGCCGCCAACAGCACCACCAGCAGCCCGCCCGCCATCGGGAGCAGATTCCACACCCCGCCGACCACCTGCCAGAGCCGGAACAGGCTGAACCCGGCCGTCAGCGGCAGCACCGCGAGCCCGACCGCCGCCGGCGCCGGCCGCTCCCGCGCCGCGAAGAGCAGTGCGAACAGCGGGACGAGCAGCAGCGCCGCGGCCGCCGCACCGTCCATCAGCACGAAGGAGCTGTAGAAGTCCTCCGCCCACAGGACCAGCCCGCCGCCGACCGCCGCAGCCGCCACCACGGCCCGGTCGCGCCAGGTCGGACGCTCCAGCAGTTCCAGCGGCGCGAGCGCGAAGAGCAGGCCGGCGAGCAGCACCGGGGACGCCTGCGCGATCTCCAGGAGGCAGATCCACGTCTCGGGCGCGTAGACCACGGACGCCCACACCGCCCCCCACAACCCGACGAACGCCACGGCGAGCGCCGCGAACCGCGCGAGCCGCCACCGGCCGGCCAGGACCGCGGCGACCAGCAGCAGGGGCACGAACACCTGGCCGACGTTCCACAGGAAGTAGGGCACCTGGGTGAGCCGGTCCGGCAGCTCCCACAGGGAGTACCCGGCCGGGCGGAGGGCGTCGTACCCGCCCCGGGTCAGGCCCAGGCCCGCGACCGCGCCGGCGATCAGCGGCGCGGCCAGCGCGAGCAGCCGGCCCGCGAGCGAGGTGGCGGTCAGGCCGGTGCGCATCCGCAGCCCGTACGACCCGAGGTCGAGGGCCTCCCGGACGGTCGCGAGCCTGCCGACCCCGTCGGTGCTGTCGGCGAAGACGGCGGACAACTCGTCACCGCGCTCGCGCCGGTAGCGGGCGGGGTAGAGCCGGAGCGCGGCACGGAAAGCCACCGGGTCCACTGCCCCCGGGAATGCCTGAGTCGTCATGCGAAGGCCCCCCTGACCTTGAGGAACGCGAGCTTGGCCGAACCGGTGGCGGGCCGGGAGGCGGCCGGCCGGACGGCCGCCAGCCGCCGCTGGGCCTCCTCGGCGACGGCACGCAGCCGTTCCGCCTCGGTGGCCAGCGCGCCCCGCCCGCCCTCGGTGAGCGCATAGGTGCGCCGCGCCCGGCCGTCCACGACCTCCTCGGACGCGACCTCGATCAGCCCCTGCTGGAGCAGCCGGTCGAGCGCGCCGTACAGCGTCCCGGTGCGCATCTTGACCCGGCCGTCCGAGATCGCGGCGATCTCCTGGATGAGCGCGTAGCCGTGCCTCGGGGCATCGGCCAGCGCGGTGAGGAGGAGCAGCGTCGGTTCCTGCATGGCCCGTTCTGTCATGAAGCTACATATACATCTCACCGGCATATCCAGTCCAGTGGAATTGCCGAACCGGGCGCGCCCGCCCACCACAATGGCCGCATGCCCGAAGCCCCCGCGGACCTGCTCGCCGCCTGGACCGACCTGCTCCACCGCTGCGGTACGGACACCGACCCCGCCCCGGCCGGCCGGGAGCTGCTGCGCCGCTGGGCCGAGCCGCAGCGCCGCTACCACACCACCGACCACCTGCGCGCGGTGCTGGGGCACGTGGACGCGCTCGCCGGGCACGCCGACGACCCGGACGCCGTCCGGCTGGCCGCCTGGTTCCACGACGCCGTCTACCGCCCGGACCGCTCCGAGAACGAGGAGCGCAGCGCCGCCCTCGCCGTCCGGGCGCTCACCGCGGCGGGCCTGCCCGCGGCCCGGACCGGGGAGGTGGCCCGGCTGGTCCGGCTCACCGTCACCCACCACCCCGGGCCCGGCGACCGCGACGGCGAGGTGCTGTGCGACGCCGACCTCGCCGTGCTCGGCGGCCCGCCGCAGGACTACGCGGCGTACGCGGCGGCCGTCCGGGAGGAGTACGCCTTCGTGCCCGCCCCGGACTTCCGCGCCGGGCGTGCGGCCGTGCTGCGGCAACTGCTCGCGCTCCCCGCGCTCTACCGCACGCCCACCGCGCACGCCCGCTTCGACGCCGCCGCCCGGGCCAACCTCACCGCCGAACTCGCCCGCCTGGAGGCCGCCGGCTGAGCGGGCGGGGACCCGCGCGGCCGGCGGCCGGACCACCCGGCGTCAGCCCGTCCGCCGCGCCAACGGCAGCCGTGACCGGGTGAACGCGGCGGCGCCCAGCCCCGCCACCACCGGCAGCACCACCGTGATCGTCGCCAGCAGCGCCCACGGCGCGGTGAACGGGGCCTGCGGCACGCCGATCCGCCCGCTCGCGTGCGAGCGCAGCAGCGCCACCGCGGGCACCAACCCGCTGGCCGTGCCGATCGCCGCGCCGAGCCCCGCGATCAGCATGCTCTGCAGCCCGGCCTGCACCCGGTGGATCCGCGGCGGCGCACCGACCGCGGCCAGCGTGGCCCGGTCGCCCAGGGAGTCGGCGGCGGCCAGGCCGGTGGCCACGGCCGCGGCGCCCAGCACCACCACGACCGCGAACCCGGCGAGCGCGAGGCCGACCACGTCGTCCTTCGGCTGGAAGCCGCGCTCCACGTGCAGCACGGCCCGCGGGACGACCTGGGCCAGATCGGCCTCCACCCGCTGCTGCGCCTTCGCGGTGGGCGGGTGCGCGGGCCGCCACACCGAGCCGATCGACTCGGTGGAGAGACCGGCCTTGCGCACCGCGTCCGGGCTCATCAGCAGCCCCCCGTACCGGGCGGCCTCCGGGCTGTCGACCAGGAGCGCGTCGACCGCGATCTCCTTGGTGCCCGTCTGCGGGGTCTCCCCGGGCTGGACCGGACCACCGCCGGCCGCGCCCAGCATGGTGAGCACCGCCCGGCCGTCGTGCAGCCGGGCACGGTCGAAGACGATCGCCCGGCCGGCGGCCAGGGCCTCCTCGACAGCCCGGTCGTTCACCCCGAACAGGTTGCGCAGCACCGTCGCGTCGCCGACCAGCGCGCGGCTGTCGGGGCCGCCCACCTGGAAGCGGCCGCCCGTCCCCTTGACCTGCACCACGCTGGAGCAGCCCTCGCAGAAGACGTAGAGCATGCCGTGGACGTCCGCGCGGGTGCCCGCGTCCGGCAGGCCCCGCTCGACGGCGGCACGCAGCCGCGGCAGCCGCGGGTCGTCCGGCTTCATCGGGGCCTCGACCACGACGGCGCCCATCGGGGCGGTCGGACGGTAGGCGACCCGATCCTGGGCCTCGGTGCCGGTGGTGTAGACGCCGACGGCGACGGCTCCGGCCACGGCGGCCATCACCGCGGCCACGGCGGGCGCGGTGCGGCCGCGGTGGCGGGCCGAGTCGCGCAGGGCCAGCCGGGGGCCGAGCGGCAGCCGGGCGGCGAGCCTGCCGAACGACGCGACCAGCAGCGGGGTGAAGAGCAGGAAGCCCAGTTCGGCGGTGACCGCCCCGGCGAGCACGGTGAGCGCCTTCACGGTGAGCCCCTTGAACACCGGCAGGCCGGTGGCGTCCTGGCCGCCGGCGCCGTAGAGCGCCAGGCCGGCGCCCGCGACGACCAGGAGCCCGCCCAGCAGCGGGAGCCGGCGGCTCGGCGCGCCGACGGTGTCCCGGCCGCTGAGGCCGGCCACCACGTCGCGGCGGGCGGCCTGCACGGCCGGCACCACGGCGGCCAGCAGCGCGGTGACCACACCGACGGCGGCGATGGCCAGCAGGTCGAGCGGCGCGATCGCGAAGTGCCCGAAGCGGCTGCCGCCGGCCTCCTCGGCCCAGGGCCGCAGCACGGCGACCAGGCCGACGCCCGCCGCCAGGCCGAAGGCCGCGCCGACGGTGCCGAGCACCAGTCCGGAACCGAGCACGACCGCGCGGACGTGGCCCCGGTTGCCGCCGGCGGCGCCGATCAGGGCGAGCTGGCGGCGCGAGCGGCGGGCGCCCACCGCGAAGGCCGGGCCGGCCAGCAGGGCGACCTCCAGCAGCGCCATCCCGACGACCGTCGCCAGCACGACGACCCGCTTGTCCGCGTCGGGGAGCTTGAACAGGTCGGGGTCGTAGGTGACGGCGGACGCGGGCGGCGGGTCGAGCGCGACGGCGCGCGAGGTCACCGTGAAGCCGTGCCGGTTGAGCGCCCGGACGGCGGGCCAGTCCAGGGCGGCGCCGCCGGGCATCCGCACCAGCCAGCGCTCGGGGCGGGCCTCGTCCGCCCCGGCCGCGGTCAGCCCGGACGAGGCGCCCGCGGTGGGCGGGGCCGTCGCGGCCAGCGGGGCGATCAGCTCGCCGGGCCGGGCCACCAGCTCGACCTTGTCGAGGTCGCCGGGGTACTCGACCACACCGGTCAGCTTGAACGGCGCCGTGTCGAGGCCCTTGACCGTGGTGGAGTCACCGATCCGCAGCCCGGCCTCGGCGAGGAAGGCCCGGGTGACGGCCGCCTCGTGCGAGGCGCTCGGCGCCCGGCCCTCGACCAGGTCGAGCCGGCCGCTCCAGATCCGGTCGGTGAGGTCGGCCTCGGAGGTCGCGGCGGTGAACAGGCCCTCCCGGGTGGAGGTGCTGACCGCCGGCCCGGGAGTGGCCGGCAGCAGCACCGCGCCCCGGGGCAGCAGCCCGGCGGCCAACTCGGCGGGGGAGCCCGCCGCGGCGGCGGCCGTCACCGAGGCCGGATCGGTCCGGTTCTCCGGCAGCACCTGCACGCCGTCCTCGGCGAACGGCCCCTGGTCGACCGAGCGGCCCGGCCGGTGGGCGGTGACCAGGGCGTCCGCCCCGCCCATCAGCCGTTCGACCCGCTCGCCGGGGGTGAGCTGTCCACTGCGGTGGACGACGTCGGCGCCGGCGACGCCGAGCACCGGCAGCGCGACCATGGCGGCGACCAGGGCGCTGCGGCCCTTGGCGCGCAGGGCGTCGCGGCGGGCGATCCGCAGGGCGACGCGCAGGGCGGAGAGCCTCATCGCCGACCCCCGTCCGGGGCCACGGAGAGCAGCCGGCCGGCGGTCTCCTCGACCACCAGGCCGTCGCGCAGCACGACCACCCGGTCGGCCCAGACGGCGTGCCGGGCGTCGTGGGTGACCATCATGGCGGCGGCGCCCGCGTCGCACCGCGCCCGCAGCACGGCCAGCACGGCCTCGCCGGTGGCGGAGTCGAGGGCGCCGGTGGGCTCGTCGGCCAGCACCAGCCGCCGCTCGCCGACCAGGGCGCGGGCGATCGCGACGCGCTGCTGCTGGCCGCCGGACAGCTGCTCGGGGAAGCGGTCGGCCAGCTCGGCGATGCCCAGCTCGCCCAGCGCGTCCCGGGCCTCGCGGCGGGCGGTGCGACCGGAGACGCCGTCCAGCTCCCGGGGCAGCGCGATGTTCTCGGCGGCGGTCAGCGCCGGGACGAGGTTGTAGTCCTGGAAGACGTAGCCGACCGAGCGGCGCCGGACGGCGGCCAGGCCGGTCCGGCTCAGCGCGCCGAGTTCGACGCCTTCGACCAGCACCTGGCCGCGGCTGGGCCGGTCCAGGCCGCCCGCCAGCGTGAGCAGGGTGGACTTGCCGGAACCGGAGGGCCCCATGACGGCGACGAACTCGCCCGGGCGGACGGCCAGGTCGATGCCGCGCAGCGCCTGCACCGCGGCCGCGCCCGCGCCGTGCACCCGGGTGACCGCCCGCAGCTCCAGGACGGGCCGGGTCGGATCTGGCTGGGACATGGGTCTCCCCCTCGCTTGCCTTGAAGGCTCAGATGGACTGTATAAGCCGTTAGACTACATATGCCGTCCATCAGTTCCACTCGGGACGAAAAAACCGCCGCCGCACCCGGAGGTGCGGCGGCGGTGCGATCCGGCCGAAGGAGGTCTACGACAGCTTGCCCACCGGCGCCACCACGGCGCCGCGCTTGCCGCACACCCAGTGCGGGTCGGGCCCCAGCTCCGGCTCCACGCCCAGCGCGTGCGGATCCCCGTCCGCCGCGCAGTCCGCGCACAGCGGCCAGCGCCCGTGGCTCTCCAGCAGCGCGTCCTGGACGTCCTGGGCGACCAGGCCCAGCACGTACTCGGTGCCGTCCGGCCACTGCTCCAGCCACCAGCGGCGGTGCGCCACGGCCTTCTCCACCAGGGACACCACCGCGGCGTCGGCGGCGTCCCGCGTGGTCAGGTCGGCCAGGATCAGCGCCCGCGCGGTGTGCAGCGCCGTCTCGATGTCGTCTGTCGTAGCCATCCGTCCAGTCTCCCAAGAACGTCCGGGAACGCCGCACGGGCGGCTCCCCGGAGGGAACCGCCCGTGCGAGCGAGGAACAAGCCGATCCGACGAGCGGATCAGAAGTCCATGTCACCGCCCGGCATGCCGCCGCCGGCGGCCGCGGCGGCCTTCTCCGGCTTGTCGGCGATGACGGCCTCGGTGGTGAGGAACAGCGCCGCGATGGAGGCGGCGTTCTGCAGCGCGGAGCGGGTGACCTTGGCCGGGTCGATGATGCCCTCGGCGACCAGGTCGACGTACTCGTTGGTGGCGGCGTTCAGGCCGTGACCGGCGGGGAGGTTGCGCACCTTCTCCACCACGACGCCACCCTCCAGGCCGGCGTTGGTCGCGATCTGCTTGATCGGGGCCTCCAGCGCGACCTTGACGATGTTGGCACCGGTGGCCTCGTCGCCGTCCAGCTCCAGCTTGTCGAACGCGACACCGGCCTGCAGCAGGGCGACGCCACCACCGGCGACGATGCCCTCCTCGACGGCGGCCTTGGCGTTGCGGACGGCGTCCTCGATGCGGTGCTTGCGCTCCTTGAGCTCCACCTCGGTGGCCGCGCCGGCCTTGATGACGGCCACGCCGCCGGCCAGCTTGGCGAGGCGCTCCTGGAGCTTCTCGCGGTCGTAGTCCGAGTCGCTGTTCTCGATCTCGGCGCGGATCTGGTTCACGCGGCCCGCGACCTGCTCGCTGTCGCCGCCACCGTCGACGATGGTG
Source organism: Kitasatospora sp. NPDC057500 (assembly GCF_042802195.1). Taxonomy (NCBI): domain Bacteria; kingdom Bacillati; phylum Actinomycetota; class Actinomycetes; order Kitasatosporales; family Streptomycetaceae; genus Kitasatospora; species Kitasatospora sp. NPDC057500. Next base: position 6,927 of record NZ_JBHVER010000286.1, read on the forward strand.
GTCTCGTCCTTGGTGATGACCACCTTGCGGGCGGTGCCCAGCAGGTCGATGCCGGCGTTCTCCAGCTTCAGGCCGACCTCCTCGGAGATCACGGTGCCACCGGTGAGGATGGCGATGTCCTGGAGCATGGCCTTGCGGCGGTCGCCGAAGCCCGGGGCCTTGACGGCGACGGACTTGAAGGTGCCGCGGATCTTGTTCACGACCAGGGTCGACAGGGCCTCGCCCTCGACGTCCTCGGCGATGATGACGAGCGGCTTGCCGCTCTGCATGACCTTCTCCAGCAGCGGCAGCAGGTCCTTGACCGAGCCGATCTTGGAGTTGGCGATCAGGATGTAGGGGTCCTCGAACGAGGTCTCCATACGCTCCAGGTCGGTGGCGAAGTAGGCCGAGATGTAGCCCTTGTCGAAGCGCATGCCCTCGGTGAGCTCCAGCTCCAGACCGAAGGTGTTGCTCTCCTCGACGGTGATGACGCCTTCCTTGCCGACCTTGTCCATGGCCTCGGCGATCAGCTCGCCGATCTGGGTGTCGGCGGCGGAGATGGAGGCGGTGGAGGCGATCTGCTCCTTGGTCTCCACGTCCTTGGCCTGGGCCAGCAGCTGGTCGGAGACGGCGGCGACGGCCTTCTCGATGCCGCGCTTCAGGGCCATCGGGTTGGCGCCGGCGGCGACGTTGCGCAGACCCTCGCGGACGAGCGCCTGGGCCAGCACGGTGGCGGTGGTGGTGCCGTCACCCGCGACGTCGTCGGTCTTCTTGGCGACCTCCTTGACGAGCTCCGCACCGATCTTCTCGTACGGGTCCTCGAGCTCGATCTCCTTGGCGATGGAGACACCGTCGTTGGTGATCGTGGGGGCGCCCCACTTCTTCTCCAGCACGACGTTGCGACCCTTGGGGCCGAGCGTGACCTTCACTGCGTCGGCGAGCTGGTTCATGCCACGCTCAAGGCCGCGGCGAGCTTCCTCATCAAAGGCGATGATCTTGGCCATCTGAAGTGGTCCTCCGGGACACGGTCGACTGCTCGGACCAAGGGGTGCCCGCGACGGACGGCCCTGGTGTGCGGGGGTCCATTCCCCTACCGCTCCCTGGGGCCTCACCGACCCGGTCCGCTTGTCACTCTCAAGCTGTGAGTGCTAACGCCAATGATTAGCACTCTGGGTGGTCGAGTGCAAGCCCAATCGGCGACCCGCGAGCCGCGGCACACGACGGCGGGCCCGTGCGACCTGGGGT
>NZ_JBHVER010000287.1:0-8090 GCF_042802195.1 Kitasatospora sp. NPDC057500
CCCCCGAGCAGTGGGGGCCGGACCGCCGTCGGCGCTCTCGGAGGGGGCTTTCGGAGGCGGCGGTCACCGGAGGAGGCTTTCGGAGGCGGCGGTCACCGGAGGAGGCTTTCGGAGGCGGCGGTCACCGGACCGCAGCGGTGAACCCCGGGCGGATGACCACCGGCCTGGCGGCCTGGCCGTCCCCCTTGGCCCCCACCGTCAGGTCGAACCGGTAGAGGTCGTGCGGCCAGTCGTCCGGCACGCTGAGCCGGAACGAGAAGGACGTCGACTCCTGGGGACGGACCAGCCGCTCCAGCAGGGAGGTGTCGACCGTCCACGTCCCCTGCCCGTTCGGGACGACCGGCAGCGTGCGCGCCCCCTCCGCGCCGTACTGGGCCTGGACCACGATCCTTCCCAGCGCCTCCGGTCCGCTCAGCGCCAGCGTCGGGACCACCGAGGCCAGCGGCGCCGTCCCCGGATTGCGGACGTTCATGGTGAACGGCACCTGGTCCCGGCCCGCCATCCCGGCGCCCGGCTGGGCGGTGATCGTGACCTCCGGCGCCCTCCGCCCGGCGGCGGGGGCGCTGGTCAGCCGGACGGCGGTGAGCGCCGACGCCTCCTCGGTGCGCTGCGGCACCGACGGCAGCAGGGCCAGGGCCTCGATCAGCAGGGTCCCCTCCGCGCTGTCGATCCAGGGGTCCAGCCGGTAGCGGACCGTCCGGGAGGCACCCGGGGCCAGCGCGAACGCCGCCGCGTCGCCCGAGGCCAGGTAGGCGCCGGACGCCTCGGTCAGCGGGACCTCCGTCCAGCCGCCCTCGTCCTCGCGCTGCAGCTGGGCGCGCACCGTGCGGTCGGCGCCGACCGGGTCGGTGAGCGCCCGCACCGACACCACCGGCGCCACCGTCGCGTACGCCTGCTGGGTGGTGTTCTGCCAGGTCACCGAGAAGGTCACCCAGCCGGCGCCGACGATCGCGTCCCTGCCCGCCAGTCCGTCGAAGCTCAGTGCGATGCCCTGGGACGGACGCTCCTGCCCCCCGCCCGCGGCGGTGGACGGCTCGCCGCCGGACGAAGCGCCGGGTACCGTCCCGCCCTGCTGCGGGGCGGCCGTCCCGGCTCCCCCCGGCCGGGAGTCCCCCGCACCGCCCCCCGCGCCCCCCGCGCCGCCGGCTCCGCCCGCACCCCCGGGAGCGGCCGACGGGTCCGTACCGGCCGCCCCCGGGGCCAGGCCCTCGCCCGGCGTCCCGGCCGGACGGCCGGCCTCGCCGGGGTGCTGCGCGGCCGGCGACGCGTCCGTCCCCCCGGTCGGACCGGGACTGCTGCTCAGCGTCGCCGCCGGCGCGTCGTCGCCCTTCTCGGCCAGGGTGTCGGAGGGGACGGTCAACACGCCGATGACCGTCGCCGCGACCAGCCCCAGCAACGGCAGGCCCACCAGGTAGGCGGGCCGGCGGCGCGAGCGCGGCCCCCGGGGCGGGGCGGCCGGGCGCAGGTTCTGGCTGGTGATCCCGGCGACGCGGGCCGCCATGGCCTCCCGGAGCAGCCGCTCCACGGGGGACTCGCCGCTCGGGCCCGGCCGGCCGTCGCCGTGCTCCCCGTCGGCCGTGGGGCGCCGCTCGTCGCTCATCGGGCGTCCTCCAGCTTCTTCTCCAGGGCGTCCAGGGCCCGGCTGGCGGTGGACTTCACGGTGCCCCGGGACACCCCGAGGATCTCCGCGATCTCCGACTCCGACAGGTCGGACCAGTAGCGCAGCACCAGCACCTCGCGCTGGCGCGGGGGCAGCTGCTGGAGGGCGACCAGCACCCGGCGGTGCTCGTCGTGGAGCACCGCGTGGTCCTCCGCCGACGGCGCGTCCGCCTCGTGGGGCGGCACGTACTCACGGGCCGTGCGGCGGCGGCGCAGCACCGACCTGGCGCCGTTGACCACGGCGGTGCGCAGGTAGGCCAGCGCGTTCTCCAGGTCCTCCAGCTGCTCGCCGTGCCGCTGGTAGAGCTTGGCGAAGGCCTCCTGCACGACGTCCTCCGCCTGGTCCTGGTGGTCGACCAGCAGCACCGCGAGGCGGACCAGGCTGAGCCGGTGGGTGAGGTAGAGGTCGGTCAGCGTCGGCCCGGCCTCGCCCGCCCGGCCACCGCCGGGCAGCAGACGGAACCCGGCCCGGCGCTGTCCGGCCGACCGCGCGGGGACCGGGACGTCGAGCACCTCGCCGCCCGCGCCCTGCGCCTCCCTGGCGCCGAACAGCAGCCGCACCAGCCCGCGCAGGCTCCGCACCCGCCCCTGGGCGGCCCGCGCGGCCGGCCCGATGGCCATGGACATCCGTCATCGCTTTCCCCCCGACGGCGTTCCGGCTGCGCGCCGGTGCGTCAGGACTCGTCATGGGGTGGCCGGTCCCGTGGGGAGCCGGCCGGCCGGGTCGCCGGCCCGGCTAGGACGGCACCTTCGGCATGTCCTCCGTCAGCCAGGTCATGCGCGGCTTGAACTTCCGCGCCGGAAGGGCCTCGCCGTCGAACGTTCCCCCCACCGCGATCTCCAGGCCGTTGCCCGCGGTCCAGCCCTTCGGCAGGTTGAACCGCAACGGGTACGCGATGGTCTCCCCCGGCGCCAGCACCCGGGTCAGGCCCGTGGTGTCCAGCTCGACCTGGCCGTCCGCGTCGAGGGAGCCCCGGAGGCGGCGCCATTCGCCGTCCGCCAGCACCTCGGCGATCAGGTCCTCCGGCACCAGGCCGTGCCGGCCGCCCGGACCGAGCGGGTCGGTCACCACGAGGGCCGGGGCGACCCTGCGGTCGTCGGACGCGTCCAGGTTGGTCAGCTCCAGCGTCAGCTCGGACGCCACCCGGCCGACGACCATGTCGGTCGGCTTCGTCATCGCCAGCCGGACCGGCCGGGCCACCGTCACGTTCACCCGGACGTCGGCGCCGCCGGCCCTGACCGTCCTGGCACCGCGGCGGACCCAGCCCTCGGCCGTGATCGGCAGCCGGCCCGCCAGGGCGCCGTCGACCAGGGTCAGCCGGTAGCGGACCGTCCGGCTCTCCCCCGGGTCGAGCGCGAACGCGCCCTGCTGGGGGCCGCTGCCCACGCCCGGCTGGTTGAGCTTCACCTCGCGCCACTCGTCGAGGTCCTTGCGGTCCAGCGTCCCCTTGACCGGCGCCCCCGGGCGGGCGGCGGCGGTCGGATGGTCGTACGGGAGCACCCGGACCACCGGGACGACCTCGTCGTAGCGCTGCCCGGTGGTGTTGGTCCAGGTCACCTGGAAGTCGAGGTAGCTGCCGTCGGCGCGGGTCTCCCAACTGCCGGAGAGCGGGCGGATCGCGACGTCGACCTGCTCGGCGGCTCCGTTGGGCACCTCCCCCGGCCAGGCCGGGGCGCCGGAGGCGGGGAGGAACCCGCCCGCCGGGGCGCCGCCCGGGCCCGGCGCCGGAACCGGGGCGGTCCCGGACGGCGGCGCGGGAGCGGCGGGCCCGGCCGCGAACACCGCGGCGACCACCGGCGCGGACGCCTCGGCCACCGGCGCGACCAGCGTCGAGCGCATCGACGCCGCCCCGCCCGGTGCCGCCTCCACGGGCACCGGGGCGATGCTCACCCCGGCCTCGGCCGGGAGCAGCGCGTAGCCGGCCGCACCGGCGACGACGGCCGCCAGCGGAACGGTGCTGACGAGACGCCGGACAGTGGACGGGCGCATGGTGGGTTCCCCGTGGTAGTCGGACTCGGCCTGCAGGGCGAGGCCCGGCCCCGGCCCGCTCGCAGCCGCGCCGGATCGGCCCTCACCCTTTCAGACGTCCGAGTGCCGCCGGGGTTGCGGGGCGTTCGAAGAAAATTTCGCACTGTCCGGAACGACCGGTGTCCCACCGGCACCGGTCGTTCCGGTCGGGACGGCGGCGCGCCGGCCGCCGTCCGCCACGCGTGCCCGCCGGCCGCCACGCCTGCCCGCCGGCCGCTACGCCTGCCCGCGGGTGCGGAGGTCCGCGTTGGCGAGCATGGCGTCGTGCAGCCACTGGGCGAGGCCCGGGGCGAGGTCCTCGTAGACCTTCGTGAAGCGCGGGTCGGCCAGGTACATCCCGGCGATGCCGCGGTGGATCTCGAAGGTGCAGTCGTAGAAGTTCTCGCGGATGTGCTGCCGGTGGGCCTCGGCGGCGTCCGTGGCGGGGCCGCCGTCGGCGGGCTCGCCGGCGGTGAAGAGCTCGACCAGGCGGGCGTTGAGCGCGTCCGTCTCGGCCTTGATCCGCGCCCAGTCGGCCTTGTCGTACCCGCCGGTGCGGCGCTGGGACTCCGCCCAGGCCGCGGTGTCGCCCCAGCGCTGCTCGGCCTCGGTCTCCCACTCCTCGCGGTAGTCCTCGCCGAAGAGCTCGAACTTCTCCTCCGGGGTCAGCTGGATACCCATCTTCTCTGCCTCCATGGCGTGTTCGACGGCTGCGGCCAGTTTCTGGAGGTGGGCGATGCGGTCGGTCAGCAACCGGTGCTGGCGCCGCAGGTGCTCGCTCGGACTCACCGAGTCGTCGTCCAGGACTGCCGCGATCTCTTCGAGGGGGAATCCGAGTTCGCGGTAGAACAGGATCCGCTGCAACCGGCCGAGGTCGGCCTCGTCGTACCGGCGGTAGCCGGCCGGCGTGCGGCCCGGCGGGGACAGCAGGCCGATCTCGTCGTAGTGGTGCAGGGTGCGGACGGTCACCTTGGCGATCCTCGCCACCGTGCCGACCGAGTACCCGTCTCCGGTGTTCATCGGGGTTCTCCCTCCGTGCTGACCACGACCCTCCTTCCTCCCGTTGCGTGAGGGTCAAGTCCGATTCTGGCGCGGGCGGGAACGGAACCGCCCGTGCCCCCGGCGGACCGGGGACACGGGCGGGTGTGGTGCGTCGTGGCGCGGCGGGGGTCAGCCCTGCTGCGCGGTGCGGCGGCGGCGGAGCACCACCAGGGTGCCGACACCGGCCGCGAGGACGGCGCCGCCGGCGATCGCGATGCCGGTGGTGTCGTCACCGCCACCGGTGGTGGCCAGGGCCTTGTCCGCGTTGGACCGGGCCTGGACGACGGCCTCCGGGGTGATCGGCAGCGGCGCGATGGCCGGGACCTTCACCGGGAAGTCGATCGGCTGGCGGGCACCGGTCTCGTCGTCGCCCTCGGTGTCCCCGGGGGCGGCCGGGGTCGTCGGGGCGGCGGTGGGGGCGCTCGGCGATGCGCTCGCGCCCGAGGTCGGCGAGGCGCTCGGCGAGGTGCTGGGCGAGGTGCTGGGTGAGGCGCTCGGCGAGGCGCTGGCCGACGGCGTCGTGGTCTCGGTCGGCGTACCGCTCGGGGTGGCGGTCGGCGTCGTGCTCGGCGTGACGGTCGGCGTCGCGGTCGGCGTCGCGGTCGCGGACGGCGTGGCGGTGGCCGACGGGGTGCCGGTCGCCGACGGGCCGGTGCTCGTGCTCGGCGTCGCGGTGGGGGTGGCGCTCGGGCTGCCGGTCGGGGTCGCGGACGGCGTCGCGGTGGCCGACGGCGAGGTGGTCGGCTTGCCGGTCGGGCTCGCGCTCGGGGTGGTCGGCTTGGCGGTGGTCGGCGTCGCGGTGGGGCTCGGCTTCGGGCCGCCCCCGGCCACGATCTTGAAGCGGTCGCCGCACGAGCCGTCACCGAGGAACTCGCCCTGCCCGGACGGCTTGCTGCCCTCCGCCTTCGCGGCGAAGACCACCGGGACGACGCCGGCCGTGCCGAGCGGCGCGTCCTTGGTGACCGAGACCCGCACGGTGACGGTGAGGCTGCTGCCCTTGTTGACCGCGAGCAGCGAGTTCTCGTAGTCGGGCAGGCGGCCGTCGATGAGCTTGGCGAGCAGGAACAGCACGCCGTCGTCGTCGCTCTCGCCACCGCCCGGCGCGGGCTTGGCCGGCAGCCAGGTCCTCGTCTTGTCCAGCCCCTCGGGCAGCTGGTACTCGACCTTGAGGTGCTCGCCGCGCAGCGAGCCCTTGGGGTTCTTGAACTTGAGCAGCGGGTAGTAGACGAAGTCGTGCTTGGTGTTGTTGTCGACGGTGAAGTTGAACAGCTTGGTGTCACCGCCGGCGACGAAGGTCCGCGGCACCCCGTCCAGGGACAGGTCGAGCGCGCGGGCGCTCGCCTTGTCGGCCTGCGGCGCGGCGGCGGCGGGCGACGATCCGGTGGTGGCGGCGGCCACCGCGCCCTGGGCGCCGGCCAGCGCCATCGAGGCGGCGAGCGCGGCTGCGCCGGCCAGGGCGAGACTGCGAGGTACGGAGATGGACAAGGGAGCCCTCACGAGAGTGTCCGGGCGCGGCCCGGGGGCGCGAAAGGACCAGGCGGCAGTCCGAGCCGCGATCCCCCCGCGAAGCTGAAAGTCCGACGGAGACTACCGAAGCCTCCGGCGGCTCCGGAAGGCGGGTGCCGGTTCCGGACGACCGCCGCCCCACTCTGCCCGGTTGGCCCAACTCTGCCCCATGACAGGGGTTTTGCCCTCCTTCGCCCGGCGCTCCGGCGAAGCCCCGCGAGCCCCCGCCGCCCCGCCGGCCCCGCACCCGCCCGTGCTACTCCGGGAGCCCGGCCCGCCGCCGCGCGACGGCCGCGACCGCGGCCCAGTCCTTCTCGCCGTCCCCGTGCGCCAGCGCGTCCAGGAACGCGTCCCGCAGCACGCTGCCGAACGGCAGCGGCACGTGCTTCGCCGCACCGGCGGAGAGCGCGAGGTCGACGTCCTTGAGCCCGAGCGGCAGCTTGAACCCGGCGGGCTCGTAACGGCGTTCGGCGACCATCGAGCCGTACCCGGAGTAGATCGGCCCCGGGAAGAGCGTCCCGCTGAGCATCTCGATCAGATCGGTCGGCCGGACCCCGTTGGCCTCGGCCAGGCTGCACGCCTCGGCCATCGACTCGATCGCGCAGGCCAGCAGGAAGTTGGTGCTGATCTTGGCCGTGTTGGCCTGCCCCGGGCGCTCGCCGAAGTGCCAGACGTGCCGGCCCATCGCGGCGAACAGCGGCTCGACCGCCGCCAGCGACTCCGCGCTCCCGGCGGCCAGGATGTTGAGCTCCCCCGCCTCGGCCACCGGCGGGCGGCCGAGCACCGGCGCGGCGACGTACCCGATGCCGTACTCGGCGTGCAGGGCCTCGGCGCGCTCGGCCAGGGCGACCGAGACGGTGGCCATGTTGACGTGCACGCGGGCCGCGGCGGCCTCCAGCAGGGCCGGGTCGAGCAGCAGGCGCTCCACGGCGGCGTCGTTGGCGAGCATCGAGACGACCACGTCGGCCGCGAAGGCGTCGGCCAGTCCGTCGGCGGCCAGCGCGCCCCTGTCGACCATGGCGGCCACCGCTCCGGGCGAGCGGTTCCAGACCCGGACGGTGTGCCCGGCTTCCAGCAGGTTGGCGGCCATGCCCCGGCCCATCGCGCCCAGTCCGACGAAGCCGACCGTCATCCCGCTCATCGCGCACTCCCGCTGTCGTCCGGCGGCCGGAGCGATCGTCCGGCCACGATCAACCGACTGTACGTCAGCTCGCCGGACGGTCCGGGCGCCGGGCCGCCCGGACCGCCGCGGGGTCAGGCCGCGGCGGCGTGCCGCCCGTCCGCCGAGCCCGCCTCCAGGTGCGCGACGACCCGGTGGCGCAGCAGCTGGTACTGGGCCTGCAGCCGGCCCGGGCGCTGCGGGCGGGCGACCGGCCGACCGGGGCCGACCCGCTCGTCCGGGCCGAAGCGCGAGCGGGTCATGTCGACCTCGGCGCCGGCCGCGGACCGGTTCCACCAGTGCAGGTCGGTGCGGACCCCGCCGGTGTACACCTCGCCCATCATCAGCTCGCCGCCGAGCAGGTCGTGCACCACCAGGGCGGTCGCCCGGCACTGGCCGTGGGCGGGATTGTCGGGACGCCAGTGGGCCTGGTCCTCGGGCGCGCAGGTGTCGACACCCCAGGATGAGCGGATCGCACGTTCGATGTCGTTGAGGGTCCACGCCGTCATAGCGGGAAGCCTGCCACGCGGCACCGACAGCGGCAGCGGCTTTTCCGCCGGCGACCCCGTGTTCTGCGGCGACCCGGGCGACCTTCACCCGTACGGGGAGCACGCCGGGGGCGGTGGGGCGCGGCCGGGGGGGGGGGGGGGGCCCCCCCCCCCCCCGCCGGCCCCCCCCCCCCCCCCGCCGGCCGGGGGGGGGCCCCCCCGGGCCCGA
>NZ_JBHVER010000288.1:0-7945 GCF_042802195.1 Kitasatospora sp. NPDC057500
CTTCCGGGGAGCCCGTCCGGCCGTCCCGGGCCTCAGCCGAGCAGACGGAACTTGGTGGTCGGCACGCCCTGGATGCTGGCGCAGTCCAGGTTCGAGGTGGTGGCGCTGTAGGTCCAGCCGGCCGGGACGCTGCACGCCCACATGCCGTTGACCGGGATGCGCAGGTGGAAGGTGGTGGCCAGGACGCCCGACGACTGGCTGCACGTGGTGCTGTGGCCGACGGAGTCGTAGGTGAAGCCGGGCGCGCCGGTACACGCGGTCAGCCCGTCGACGGGTGTGCGCAGGTGGAACCGCGCCGAGTTCCAGCTGCCGCCGCCGCTGCAGGTGCGGTCCATGGACACCCCGTCGTAGACGTAGCCGGACGGGACGGAGCAGGCCCAGGTGCCGTCCAGGCCCGTGGCGGTCGTCGTGGCGGCGGAGGCGGTGGTCGCGGTGGCCGCGCCGGAGAGCAGCAGCGTCAGTGCGGCGAACGCCGCGGGCAGGGCGGTGCGTGCGGTGCGTGCGACGGACATGGTTCTCCTTCGGTCGTGTGAGCGTTCACTGCCGCCGACGGTTCTAGCACGCACGGCGTGCCGGCGGCCCGGTGCTCCGCCGCGGACGATCACTCCGCCGCCCGCCGTCTACGTACGGTCGCGCACCTCCTCCGGTCCGCGTCAGCCGATCAGCGCCGCCGCGTCCTGCCGTGCCTGGCGCAGCCACTGCGCGCGCTCGGCGCCCGAGGAATCGGTCACGGTGCGGAACACCCGTCTGCGAACGTCCGTCACACCGACGTAGGGCAGCACGCACGCCGCCCAGATCCGCTCCAGCGGATCCCCGAACTCCTCGCGCTCCCGGGTCTCGGGGGTGTCGGAGGTGTTCAGCACCAGCGCCCGCCCGGCCCGCAGCAGCCCGACCGGCTCCCCGTCCGCCGTCCCCAGCTTGTACGCGACGCCCGGCACCATGACCCGCTGCACCCACCCGGCGAGCACGGCGGGCGGCATGCCCCACCAGTTGGGGTGCACCAGCACGAGGGCGTCGAGGGCGGCCACCTCCTCGCGGTGCAGGGCGAGCCGGGCGTCCCCGGCGGTCCCGCTCGCGGCCACCGTCTCCGTCTCGCCGGCGGTGAGCAGCGGGGAGAAGCCCTCGGCGTAGAGGTCGTGCGCGACCACTTCGGCGCCGTGCTCCCGCAGCTCGTCCACCACGGCGTCGAACAGCGCGTGGTTGAAGCTCCCGGGCTTCGGATGCGCCAGATAGACCCCGACCCGCATCTTCACAACCTCCCCTTGCGCCCCTCCGGACCGGCTGATCCTAACCCCGGTAGGGTCGGTCGCCGTGACCGCCACCGAGCCCGAATTCCTCACCGCCGCCCGGACGTTCTACGACGCCGTCGCCGCCGACTACGCCGACCGCTACGGCGGCGCGCTGGCCGCCGCGACCTGGGACCGGGCCGTGCTCGCCGCGTTCGCCGAACTGGTCACCGCGGCCGGTGGCGGCCCCGTCGTCGAACTCGGCTGCGGCCCGGGCCGGATCACCGGCCACCTGGCCGCCCTCGGCCTGGACGTCTCCGGCCTGGACCTCTCCCCTCGGATGGTCGACCTGGCCCGCGCCGCCCACCCGCAGATCCCCTTCGGGGTCGGCTCGCTGCTCGACCTGCCGTACGCCGACGGCGAGCTGGCCGGAATCGTCGCCTGGTACTCGATCATCCACACCCCGGCCGAGCAGCTGCCGAGGGCCTTCGCCGAGTTCCACCGCACCCTCGCCCCGGGAGCCCCGATCGTCCTGGCCTTCCAGGCCGGCGAGGGCGCCCTGCGGATCGAGGACCCCTTCGGCTACCCGGCCGCCCTGGACTTCCGCCGCCAGCAGCCCGATCACCTCGAAGCCCTGGCCACCGAGGCCGGCCTCAAGGTCACCACCCGCCTCGTCCGGGAGCCGGGGCCCGATGAGCGGACCCCGCAGGCCTACCTGCTCGCCCACAGGGCAGGGTGAGCGGGGCCCGGCCTCACCGTCGGTGGCGTGCCGTGACCGACCGCACGGCGGGGGGACCGCCCGTCCGTGCGGACGGCATGCCATCATCCCTGCATGGGTTCCAACGTTTTCTTCGACATCACCATCAACGACGAGCCGGCCGGCCGCATCGTCTTCACGCTCTTCGACGACATCGTCCCGAAGACCGCGCAGAACTTCCGCGAGCTGGCCACCGGCAAGCACGGCTTCGGCTACGAGGGCTCGTCCTTCCACCGGGTCATCCCGGGCTTCATGCTGCAGGGCGGTGACTTCACCCGCGGTGACGGCACCGGCGGCAAGAGCATCTACGGCGAGAAGTTCGCGGACGAGAACTTCCAGCTCAAGCACACCAAGCCGGGCCAGCTCTCGATGGCCAACGCGGGCCGCAACACCAATGGCTCGCAGTTCTTCATCACCACCATCGTGACCAACTGGCTGGACGGCAAGCACGTCGTCTTCGGCGAGGTCGTCGACGGCATGGACCTCGTGACCAAGATCGAGAGCCTGGGCTCGCAGAGCGGCCGCACCAAGGCCAAGATCACCATCGCCAAGTCCGGCATCGTGGAGTAAGGGCTCGCCCCTTTCGCTCGCATTCGGACGCGGCCCGCACACCGGCGGGCCGCGTCCGCGCGTTTTCGCGGCGGAGCGGGAGCGGGAAGTCGGAGCCGCCGGCTTCCCGCTCCGGTCAGACCGCCGCAGCGACGGCCGCCGCGACGAACAGCACCTGCATCGCCGTACGGGCGGGCAGCGGGGTGACCGGCTTGCCCCGGAGGGTGCCGCCGTGGCGGGCGGCGTGCACGTTGGCCGGGAACATCGCGAGCATCAGCAGGGCGAGTCCGACGGCCGCGTACGGGGCGAGCGGCGGCATGAGGAGGCCGACGGCGCCGGCCAGTTCGAGGACGCCGGTGAGCGTGACCAGCAGCTCGGGGCGGGGGAGCGCGGGCGGGACCATCGCGACGAAGCCGCGCCGGAAGGCGGGCACGAAGTGCGGCACGCCGGTGGTGACGAACATCAGCGCGAGCGCGCCGCGGACGGCCGGCTGCCAGCCGTCGAGGTCGTCGGTGCCGAGGCCGAGCAGGCGGAGGACGGCGAAGCCGCCGAGGAGGGCGATGAGCGGGGCCATGTGGATACTCCAATCTTGTCACTGGCAAGATTCGCTCCGTCGGGTAATCTTGTCAATGCCTAGACGAGGAGAGGGTGCGGGATGGCGAAGGTCGAGAGCTACCACCACGGCAACCTGCGGCGGGCGGTGCTGGACGCCGCTCTGGCGGCGGTCGAGGAGTCGGGGCCGTCGGCCTGGAGTCTGCGGGAGCTGGCGCGGCGGGCGGGGGTGTCGCATGCTGCGCCGGCGCACCACTTCGGGGACAAGGCGGGGGTGCTGACGGCGGTCGCGGCGGAGGGGTTCGAGCGGTTCGCGGACGCGCTGGAGCGGGCGGCGGGGGATCCGTACGGGTCGGGGGTGGCGTACGTGCGGTTCGCGGTGGACCACCGGGCGTACTTCGAGGTGATGTTCCGGCCGGAGCTGTACCGGGCGGACGATCCGGAGCTGAACGCGGCCCGCGAGCGGGCGGGGGCGGTGCTGGCGGCGAGCGGGCGGAAGCTGTCGCCGGGGGAGGGGGCGGAGCGGGCGACGACGCTCGCCGCGTGGTCGGTGGCCCATGGGTTCGCGAGCCTGTGGTTGAACGGGGCGCTGCCGGAGAGCCGGGGGGAGGCGGATGTGGAGGAGCTGGCGCGCGAGGTGTTGAGGGTGGTGTTCGGGGGAGCGGAGTAGGAAGTCGGCGGGGCCGACTTCCTACTCCACGGGGGGAGTCAGCGGACCTCGATGGTGATCGATTCGATGACGACCGGCTCCAGGGGGCGGTCCCCGGGGCCGGTCGGGGTGGCGGCGATGGCGTCCACGACCTTCTGGCTGTCGGGGTCGGTGACCTCGCCGAAGATGGTGTGCTTGCGGTTGAGGTGCGGGGTGGCGCGGGTGGTGATGAAGAACTGGGAGCCGTTGGTGTTCGGGCCCGCGTTGGCCATGGCCAGGAGGTAGGGCTTGGTGAAGAAGAGCTCGGGGTGGAACTCGTCGGCGAATTCGTAGCCGGGGCCGCCGGTGCCGTCTCCGAGGGGGTCGCCGCCCTGGACCATGAAGTTGGGGATGACGCGGTGGAAGGTCGTCCCGTTGTAGAGGGGGGCGTTGGTGGGAGCCCCGGTGGAGGGGTCCGTCCACTCGCGGGAGCCCTCGGCCAGTTCGACGAAGTTGCGCACGGTGCGCGGGGTGTGGAACTGGAAGAGCTTGGCGGTGATGGAGCCGTGGTTGGTCCTGATGGTGGCGTAGTGCTGAGAGCCCATGGCCTGGGGCACCTTTCGATCGAGCGGCCGGACCGCCCGATCCTGTCACGGGCCGCAGCGGAGTTTGAGGTCCCGCCCTCAAGGTCCACCGCTGTCCCGGCGGCGGCGGCGGCCGGCCCGACCGGCCCGACCGGCTCCGGGAAAACCCGATCGAACACCGAATCCCCGATTGCTACGCTGACTGAATGTCATCGGTCAAGAAGTTCCAGGTCACCTTCGACTGCGCCGAGCCCACGCGCCTCGCCCGCTTCTGGTGCGAGGTGCTCGGCTACACCGCCTCGCCGCCGAACGGGTTCGCCACGTGGGACGACTTCGACCGTTCGGACTCGGCGGACAAGGAGCCCCGGTACTTCGCCTGCACCGACCCCACGGGTGAGGGCTCGCGACTCCTCTTCCAGCTCGTCCCCGAGGGCAAGGTCGTCAAGAACCGGCTGCACCTCTGCGTTCGGGCCGGCACCGGGCTCGTGGGTGAGGCGCGCCTGGCCGCGCTGAAGGCCGAGCGTGACCGGCTGGCGGCGCTCGGCGCGGTGTGCGTGCGCGTCATGGAAGCCGACGGCGAGTACGAGTCGTGCATCGTGATGCAGGACATCGAGGGCAACGAGTTCTGCCTCGACTGAGGCTGGGGCGTCACCCGGCCGGGTGGGCGTGACGCCGTTCCCGGCGCGCCCGCCCGCCCGCCCAACCCCCTTGCGGTACCCCTTCGATGCACGCACCCCCGCACCGAAACGGGTACCCATGACCCTCCGCCGTCTGGCGCAGGCCGCCCTGGTCCTCGCCCTCGCCTGCCCCGCCTGGTCAGCCCCGGCACCGTCCTCCCCGACGGCCCGGGCGGTCCTCCAGCCCCCGCTCCCCGTCGAGGACCTCCCTCCCCAGGTCGAGCGAGCCTGCCGCATCTGGCTCGGCCTCGGCTGGCCCGCCAACCTCCGCCCGGTCGACTTCCGCCTCCCCGGCCCGGAGTTCATCCGCGGCAGCAACCCGTACGGCAACCGCAGCGGCGACCTGCCGGCCGGCGGCGTCTACCACGAGTACGACGTCAACCCCCGCCCCACGCCCACCACCCACCGCGACGCCGAGCGGCTGGTCCGCGACGAGGCCGCCGAGCGCACCTGGTACACCGCCGACCACTACGCCAACTTCCGCGAGATCTCCGAGGGTTGCTGACGTGCCCGATGCGCCTCTCGGCCCGGCCCGGTGGGACCTCCTGCCGGGCCGCCCCTGGGCCGGGTTCGCCACCGGCACCCACCGACTCCGCCTCGTCCACGGCGACCGCTGCCGCACCAGGGCCGCCCTCTTCGCCGAGTGGGCGGAATCCCTGGCCTTCCCGGGCTACTTCGGCCACAACTGGGACGCCTTCGAGGAGTGCCTCCGGGACGCCCTCCACCCGCCCGGCGTCGAGACCACCACCCGCCTCCTCGTCCTCGTCGCGGAAGCCGACGCCCTGCTCGCCGACGAGCCGTCCGACCAACTCACCGTCCTCCTCGCCATCCTGGACACCGCCGCCGCGACCACCCTCACCACCGACTCTCCCCTCCGCGTCCTCTTCGCCACCGCCCCGCCCCGAGCCGCCCTCGCCGAACACCGCCTCCGCACGGCCGGCCGCGCCGTCTGACCGCGCCCCGACCGCGTTCCGCGTCCCGCGCAGGGCCGACCCGGGGAGCCCGCGGGCGTGGAGGGCGGGCGGTTCCTCGGACTCCGCCCGCCCCCGACGCCGGCTCGGTGCCTGCCGCAGCGACCGCCCTCAGTGCCCCGCGCGGGCGCCGCCGACCCGTCGACCCGCCGACCCTGCAGCGCTGCGCGCACGACCCGGTCCACCTGGGCGGGCGACCCGCGGATCACGGCCCCACCTCGCCAGGACCGCCGTCGGCCCGGACCCTCGCGCCGTCCGAGGACGAGGCGGCCCTCCACCCCGAGTGGGCCGCCGGAACCGCCCCGCTGCCGGAGGCGTGGAACGGGCACCCGAGGGGGCCTTGCTCCACACGCAAGGCCCCCTCGGCTCCCCGCCGTCAGCCCTCGGCGTCGATCGGCGGCTTCTGCTGCCGCAGCGAGATCCGGTTGCCGTCCGGGTCGGTGGCCTCGATGCGGATGCCGAAGGCGTACTCCTGCGGCTCGGGCGCGTCGAACTCCACCCCGCGCTCGCGCCAGAGCGCGAAGTCCTTCCTCAGATCGTCCGATTCCAGGAAGATCGGGCCGGGCGCGTCCGCTTCCTCCCGCCCGGCCGGCTGGCCGACGGCCGCGGCGTGGGGCCAGAGGATGATCTCGAACGGGTGGTCCGGGGCACCGACGGTCAGGAAACGGCCGTCGGGGCCGGTGTGGTCGATGCGCTTCTCCAGTCCCAGCTGCTCCGTGTAGAAGCGCAGCGCGCGGTCCTGGTCGGTGACGTAGACGGTGGCGTACATGACCCTGGTGAGCACGGTGTCGACCCTTCTCCGGTGGTGTCGTCCAACTGCCTTCCTGACGGATCCCGACCGCCCCGTGTGACAGCCGTCGGCACGGAAAGTCGGCCCGGCCGACTTCCTGCTCCGCGCCCGGTCCGCCGCGCCCGCCGTTCCGCCACTGCGCGTCATCGCCTCACTACCTTGAGCCGCACCGGCGGGGCCGCAACGGAGCCGCCCCGCTCCGGTCGAAAGGAAGTGGACGCATGAAGCGACGCACGGCCACCGTTCTCGGGGCCTGGCTGGCAGCGGCCGCGCTGGCCGTCGGGGTGCCGAACACCGCGCACGCGGCGCACGGGGTGCTGATCATCGACGGTGCCGCGTACCCGGAGCCGAGCGGGTGCCTCCCGCTGGGTGACTTCGTCCGGCCGGTGGTGACCAATCTGACCGATTCGGCGGTCCAGATCTGGACCGGGTCGGGTTGTACGGGCCAGATCGAGGCGATCATCGCCCCCGGCACGGTCTACGCGCCGCTCGCCGGCCGGAGCGTCTACGTTCCTTGACGCTCGGAGCGCGGACCCGGCGCGGGAAGTCGGCCCGTCCGACTTCCTGCGCCGGCCAGTTTGACAACTTCAGTTACCAAATCTGCTATAGTTAACTATGGTTGTCGCCATGACGAAGCCTCAGAAGCCCCGGATCACTCCCGACGAGCAGGCCGAGCTGGCGCGGGCCCTCCTCGACGCCCTGAACCCACTGGCCTCGGCCGTCCGCGCCCGGACGACCGGGCAGCCCGAGCACCGCATGTGGGACGGCGACCCGGCCGACGTGGCGCTCGGCGTGCTCGCCGCCTGGAAGCTGGTGGACGCGGAGGTCAAGCGGCTGACCGAGATCGCGGCCGGCACCGCGGGCGGGTACGGCGCGAGCTACGAGCAGTTGGGTGCCGCCTGGGGCATCACCCGCCAGGGCGCCCGCAAGAAGTGGCCGGACGCCGTTCCCCGTCCGTCGGCCTCCGCCCCGGCCGCCGTCATCCTGGAACTGTTCGACGGTGAGGCCGAGCTGATCCAGGACGCGGTCACCGGGCACTGGACGTGGACGGCCCTGGCCGCCGACGGCTCGCGCGGCGTCCCCGCGCCCGACGCCACCCCGTGCACGAGCCGCGAGGAGGCGGCCGCCTACGCCGGCGCCTACCTCCGCGAGTTCGCCGCTTCCCGCGCCTGAAGCGGGCAGGCCTGCTGCCGGGTCGGCGGCAGCAGGCC
>NZ_JBHVER010000289.1:0-7930 GCF_042802195.1 Kitasatospora sp. NPDC057500
CGTGTTTGGTGGGCCCCTTATTTTTTACATCCTACCCCCAAAACTCAAAAATTTATTCTTGTGGCGCTCGGCCCCCCCCGCCCCGCGGCCCCCCCCCCCCGCCCGCCCGGGGGGCCGCCGCTCCGGGACGCGAACGTCAGTCGGCCAGGGGCAGGTAGACCTTGTTGCCCTGGGCCTTGAACTCCTCGGACATGGCCTGCATGCCGGCCAGGGCCTCGGCGTCGTAGCCGGAGGCGACGGCGGTGGCGCCGTCGCCGTGCTCGTCGCGGATCTTCTGGGAGATCTTCATCGAGCAGAACTTCGGGCCGCACATCGAACAGAAGTGGGCGGTCTTGGCGGGTTCGGCGGGGAGGGTCTCGTCGTGGAACTCGCGGGCCGTCTCCGGGTCGAGGGCCAGGTTGAACTGGTCCTCCCAGCGGAACTCGAAGCGGGCGTCGGAGAGGGCGTCGTCCCAGGCCTGGGCGCCGGGGTGGCCCTTGGCGAGGTCGGCGGCGTGGGCGGCGATCTTGTAGGTGATGACGCCGGTCTTCACGTCGTCGCGGTTGGGCAGGCCCAGGTGCTCCTTGGGCGTGACGTAGCAGAGCATCGCGGTGCCCCACCAGGCGATCATCGCGGCGCCGATGCCCGAGGTGATGTGGTCGTAGCCGGGCGCGACGTCGGTGGTGAGCGGGCCCAGGGTGTAGAAGGGGGCCTCGTCGCAGATCTCCTTCTGGAGATCCATGTTCTCCTTGATCTTGTGCATCGGGACGTGGCCCGGGCCCTCGATCATCACCTGGACGTCCTTGGCGCGGGCGATCCGGCCCAGTTCGCCCAGTGTCTGAAGCTCGGCGAACTGCGCCTCGTCGTTGGCGTCGGCGATCGAGCCGGGGCGCAGGCCGTCACCGAGGGAGAAGGTGACGTCGTAGCTCGCGAGGATGTCGCAGAGCTCCTCGAAGTTGGTGTAGAGGAAGTTCTCCCGGTGGTGCGCCAGGCACCAGGCGGCCATGATCGAACCGCCGCGCGAGACGATGCCGGTCTTGCGGCGGGCGGTCAGCGGCACGTAGCGCAGCAGCACGCCGGCGTGCACCGTCATGTAGTCGACGCCCTGCTCGCACTGCTCGATGATCGTGTCGCGGTAGACGTCCCAGCTCAGCTCCTCGGCCTTGCCGTCGACCTTCTCCAGCGCCTGGTAGAGCGGCACGGTGCCGATCGGCACGGGGGAGTTGCGCAGGATCCACTCGCGGGTGGTGTGGATGTTGCGGCCGGTGGAGAGGTCCATGACGGTGTCGGCGCCCCAGCGGGTGGCCCAGGTCATCTTCTCCACCTCCTCCTCGATCGAGGAGGTGACGGCGGAGTTGCCGATGTTGGCGTTGATCTTCACCAGGAAGTTGGTGCCGATGATCGCCGGCTCGACCTCGGGGTGGTTCACGTTGACCGGGATGACGGCCCGGCCGCGGGCGACCTCCTCGCGGACGAACTCCGGCTCCAGGCCCTCGCGCAGGGCGACGAACTCCATCTCGGGGGTCACGATGCCGCGCTTGGCGTAGCCGAGCTGGGTGACGGCGGCGCCGTCGCGGCCGCGCAGCGGGCGGCGCGGGCGGCCGGGGAAGACGGCGTCCAGGTTGCGCAGGTCGCCGCCGCGCGGCGCGGTGTGCCGGATGCCGTCGTCCTCGGGGCGCGCCTCGCGGCCGTCGTACTCCTCGACGTCGCCGCGCAGGCGGATCCAGGCGTCGCGCAGGGCGGGCAGGCCGCGCCGCACGTCCGGCTCGTAGTCCGGGTCGGTGTACGGCCCGGAGGTGTCGTACAGCGGGACGGTCCTGCCGTTGGTGAGCACGACCTCGCGGTACGGCACGCGCAGGTCGGGGCGGGACCCCTGGCGGTGGGCCTTGCGCCAGGCCGGGGTGGGGTAGCCGGTGCCCGCGCTGGTGACGGCGGTCCCGTTGCCGGACTGCGGGCGGGCAGACTGCGGCTGTGCCTCAAAGGTGGTCATCGGACCTCAAACTCCCTACGCCGGCATTACCCGGTCAGGTTCCTGCGGTCGACGCAGCCTCCGGTCCGTCCGTCGACGTCCCGTTCAGCGCCCTCTCAGCCCGGTGCTCCGAGCTCCCGCGTCCGCAGGCGGT
Source organism: Kitasatospora sp. NPDC057500 (assembly GCF_042802195.1). Lineage (NCBI taxonomy): Bacteria > Bacillati > Actinomycetota > Actinomycetes > Kitasatosporales > Streptomycetaceae > Kitasatospora > Kitasatospora sp. NPDC057500. The sequence goes on from NZ_JBHVER010000289.1 coordinate 2,103, forward strand.
GTTGCCCGCGCATGACGTCCAACACCGTAGCGAGCCGATCGCCGGAGGTCCAGAGGGGGTCCTGGAGGGGGAACGCCGAGGTCCGGACGGTGAACGGGGGACGGGAGGCCTCCTCTGCGGGCAGACTGGCCCCGTAGTCGACGAGTCGAGGAGGCCGGCGTGGTCGGGAGCACGGGGCGGGTCACCGGGGCGGTTGGCGCGGGGCTGGTCGGCGAGGTGATGGTGCACGTTCCGGAGCGCCGGGGCACCGAGGCGTTCCTCGCCTACCTGGCCGTGCCGGGCGAGCGGCTGACGGTCGGGACGCCGGTGGTGGTGATCGAGTACCAGCCGCCGAGGACGGTGTACGTGGCGCCGATCGGCCCGTGACGCCCCGATGACCTTCCGGTGACGACCTTGTGACGGACCGTCATGTCACTTCCCTTTCCCCCGGATCGGCCCGGGCGGACAATCCGAATCGGCGCATCTCCAGCGCCGGAAGGGGGAGTTGAACCATGGGCTACATCGTCGCCGGGGCGGTCGCCGCGGCACTGGTCGTCGGGATCACGCTCTTCAAACTCATGTGGCGGGTGGCGGAGCCGAACGAGGCGCTGATCATCTCCGGTTCCCGGCACCGCACCGAGGGGGTCGGCGACGGTCTGGGATTCCGGATCGTCACCGGGCGCGGCACCCTCGTCACCCCCGGCCTGCAAGGGGTCCGGCGGCTCTCGCTGGACCTCAACGAGGCCGAGCTGAACGTCGAGTGCGTCACCACGCAGGGCATCCCGGTGCGGGTGAAGGGCGTGGTGATCTTCAAGGTCGGCGACGACGAGGTGTCGATCGCCAACGCCGCCCGCCGCTTCCTGGACCAGCAGAAGCTGATCAGCCAGCGCGTCCACAACGTCTTCGCCGGCCACCTGCGCTCGATCGTCGGCGGGCTCACCGTCGAGGACATGATCCGCGACCGCGAACGGCTCACCGGCGAGACCAGGGCCGCCTCCGGGCTGGAGATGGAGAAGCTCGGGCTGATCATCGACACCCTGCAGATCCAGGAGATCATCGACCCGACCGGCTACATCAAGAACCTCGCCATCCCGCACGCCGCCGCCGTCCAGCGGGACGCCCGGATCGCCCAGGCCGAGGCGGACCGGCTGGCCACCGAGGCCGAGCAGGAGGCCGCCGCCCGCAAGGCCGAGGCGACCCGCAACAGCGAGATCCAGCAGTCCTCGTACCAGGCCGAGATGGACACCGCCACCGCCCGCGCCCGGCAGGCCGGGCCGCTCGCGGACGCCGCCGCCCGGCAGGAGGTGGTGGTCCAGGAGACCCGGGTCGCCGAACTGGAGGCCCGGCGCAAGGAGCAGCAGCTCCAGATCGACGTGCGCAAGCCCGCCGACGCCCGCGCGTACGACACCCGCACCAGCGCCGAGGCCGCCCGCGACGCCCGGATCTCCGCCGCGCAGGCGCAGGCCCGGGAGACCGAGCTGGCGGCGGCGGCCGAGGCGAGCCGGGTGCGGGTCGCGGCCGAGGCGGACGCCGAGGCCACCCGGCTGCGCGGTCTGGCACAGGCCGAGGCGACCACGGCGACCGGGCAGGCGGAGGCGTCCGCGGCCGAGGCGCGCGGTCTGGCGGACGCCTCGGCCGCCCGGGCGATCGGGCTGGCCAGGGCCGAGGGCATCAAGGCGCGGGCCACCGCCCTGTCCGAGAACCAGGACGCGGTGGTCGCCCAGGAGTTGGCCGAGCAGTGGCCGCAGATCGTGCGGGCCGCCGCGGAGTCCTTCGGCAACGTCGAGCACATGGTGCTGCTCAACGGGGCCGACGGCATGGGCGAGTTGTTCGCCAAGGCGCTCGCGATGGGCGGCACCGGGCTCGGACTGGCCCGCCGGCTGCTGTCCACGGTCGGCCCGGACGGCGCCGCCCCGGCGGCCGCGGTCCCGGCACCGACGGCGGTGGAGACGGTCCCGCTGGACGCGGTACCGGCGGACGCCGTGCCGGTCGACGCCCTGCCCGCGAACTTCGCCGGCCCGGCCTCCGAGCAGGGCTGACCCGCTCTGGGTAGCCCGGCTGCGGCCGCCTGAGTACCCGTACTCAGGCGGCCGCGGCCGGGCGCACCGGACGATGGGCACATGCATCCAGCAGCCACCGCACGGATCGGCATCACCGCCGTCGGCTCCCAGCTCCCCGACCGTCGGCTGACCTCCCGGCAGCTCCAGGACGAGATTACCGCCGGCGGCCGACTGCGCCTGCCGGAGCGGACCTTCGAGAAGGCCACCGGCATCGTCACCCGGCACTTCGCCGCCGACGACGAGTACGCCTCCACGCTGGCCGTGGCCGCCGCCAGGCGCGCCCTGGACGCCCGCGGCCTGCACCCGCTCGACATCGACCTGCTGCTCTTCGCCTCCGCCACCCGGGACGTCGCCGAGCCCGCGACCGCCCATCTGGTGCAGGACGAACTCGGCTCCCGTGCCCACGCGTTCGACGTCAGCAACGCCTGCAACAGCTTCCTCAACGGGATCGACCTGGCCCGCGCGATGATCCTGGCCGGCCGGGCCCGGCGTGCCCTGGTGGTCACCGGCGAGACGCCCAGCCGGGCGATGCGCCGCGACCCGAGCGGCGCGGAGCAGTTCCGCGAGGGCTTCGCCGGCTACACCTTCGGCGACGCGGGCGCCGCCGTGGTCGTCGAGGCCGTACGGCGCGGCGGCATCCTCGACGTGGAGACCGAGACCGCCTCCGAGCACTGGCGGACCGGCGGCATCCCGGGCGGCGGATCGCGCCACCCGCGCGGCGACGAGTACAGCTACTTCCGGGGCGGCGGCACGGAGTTGCGCGAGGTCTTCGAGAAGACCGGCCGGCACGTCCTGACCCGGGTGGCGGCCCGCACCGGCTTCGGCTGGGACGACTACGCCCGGGTGCTGGTGCACCAGGTGACCGTCCCCTACCTGGAGCGGTTCGTCGAGGTCACCGGGGTCCCGGAGGAGAAGCTGGTGGTCACCGTGCCGGAGGTGGGCAATGTCGCCAGTGCCACGATAGGACTCCAACTCGATCGAATACACGGGGCGTTGGCGCCCGGTGACAAGGTGCTGATGGTCGGCCTCGGCGGCGGCGTCAGCCTGATGACGATGGTCTGGGAGGCGTCTTGACCGGGCTCTGGGTGATCGTCCCCGCCTACCAGGAGGAGGCCAGGATCACCGGCACCCTGAACGCCCTCGCCGCCCAGCGGGACCGGGGCTTCACCCTGCTGGTCGCCGACAACGGCTCCACCGACGGCACCGTGGACGCGGTCCGCGCCTTCGCCGCCCGGGCGCCGTTCCCGGTCGAGGTGCTGGTCGAACCGGAGAAGGGCGTCGGTTCCGCGGTCGACACCGCCTTCCGGCACGCCATCGCGCACGGCGCCGCCCTGCTCGCCCGCACCGACGCCGACTGCCTGCCCGAACCCGGCTGGACCGCCGCCGCCCGGGCCGCGCTGCTCGACGGCGGCGGGCTGGTCTGCGGCCGGGTCACCGCCCGCCGCGACGAGCACGGGCCCGCCGGGCGCGCCGTCTTCCTGACGCTGGTCGCGCTCGGCGCGTTCTTCGGCCGGATCCGGCCCGCGCACCGGCGCCGGCACGGCTACCTCACCCCGTACCGGATGCACGCGGGCAACAACATGGCGATCACCGCCGAGCTGTACCAGGCGGTCGGCGGCATGCCGCGCCGCCCCTCGCCGACCGACCGGATGTTCATCAACCGGATCCGCCGGCACACCACCGCCATCGTCCACCGCCGCGACATGGTGGTGCAGAACTCCACCCGGCGGATCCGCGCCTACGGGGTGGTGGGCACCGCCCGCTGGTACCTGGAGCGCGGCGCCGGCCCCCGCGCCGTCGACGTCCGCTGACCCCCCGCCGCCGACCCCCGCCGAATCCCGAGGACCGCTCGTGCTCGACCGGCTCGCCCACGCCCTGCGCACCGACCACCCCGAACGCCCCGCCGTCCTGCGCCACACCCGGCTCGGCAGCACCCGGGTGCGGATCCGCCGCGGCGAACTCGCCGCCCTCGCCGACAACTACGCCGTCGCCCTGCGCGCCCGCGGCCTGCGCGACGGCGACACCCTCGGGGTCGCCGTCCGCCCCGGCCCGCGCGCCCTCGCCGTCCTGCTCGCCGCGCACCGGCTCGGCCTGCGCGCCGCCGTCCTCGACCCGACCGCGGGCCCCGACGTGCTGGCGGCCCGGCTCGCCCTGGCCCGGCCCGACCTGGTGCTCGCCGACGCCGCCGCCCAGGCGGTGGCCGGCTGGGCCGGACCGCTCGCCCGCCGCGCCGACCTCGCGCTGCCGCCGCTCGGCACCCTCGGCCCGGTCGCCACCCTCGGACGGCGGCTGCCCGGCTGCGCCCCCCGGCTGCGGACCAACCCCTTCGGCGCCTCGGTGCCGAGCGTCCCCGGACGGGACGCCCCGGGACGCGACGCCGACGCCGTCATCGTCTTCACCTCCGGCACCACCGCCCGCCCGCGCGCCGTCGTGCACTCCCGCAGCGGCCTGGCCGCCGGACTGGACACCGTCACCGCGCTGGTCGGCCCCCGGCCCGGCACGGTGGTGCTCGGCGGCACCTTCTTCGTGCTGGTCCCCGCACTCACCGTCGGCGCCGCCGTGGCGCTGCCGGCCCGCGAACCCGCCGCCCTGGCCCGCCAGCTCGACCGGCTCGCCCCGGCCCACACCTACCTCACCCCGCCGCAGCTGCGCGCCGCGCTCGGCGCCGGGGCCCGGTTCACCGGCCGGGTCTGGACCGGTTCGGCGCCCGCCGACGCGGCGCTGCTGCGCCGGGTCAAGCAGGCCGGGGCCGAGCAGGCCTGGAGCGTCTACGCGCTCACCGAGCTGTTCCCGGCGGCGGCCGTCGAGGAGGCCGAGAAGAGCGCCTTCGACGGACCCGGCGACCTGGTCGGCGCCCCGCTGCCGGGCGTGCGCACCGACCTCGGCGAGGACGGCGAACTGCTGCTCACCGGCCCCGGCGCCCGGCACCGCTACCTCGGCGAGGAACCCGGGCCCTGGGTGCGCACCGGCGACCGCGCCGCACTCGACCCGGACGGCCGGATCGTGCTCGCCGGCCGGCTCAAGGACATGGTGCTGCGCCGCGCCGAGAACATCTACCCGGGCCTGTACGAACCCGCCCTGCACCTGCCCGGCGTCGAACTCGCGGTGCTGGTCGGCGTCCCGGACGGGGACGGCGACGAGCGGCTGGTCGCCCTCGTCCAGCCCTCGTCCGGCACCGACCCCGCTCGGCTGCGCGCCGCGCTGGCCGGCCCGCTGGAGCGGATGGGCGCGGCCCGCCCGGACGCCCTGCTGTTCGGCGAGGTGCCGCTGGCCGGCCGCTCCCGCAAGCCCGACCGGGCGGCCGCCTCCGCCCACTGCGCACGGGAGCTGGCGGTATGACCGCCGCCGGACCGGGCCGCGAGCCCGCGCCGCACCCGGGCGCCCGCCGCCGCGACCGCCGGGTCTATCTGCGCAGCCACCCGCTGCTGTTCGCGCTGCTCGCCGCCACCCGCCGCCGCCCGGTGACCCGGATCGGCCGCACCGTGCTGGTGCACGGCGCCGAGGCCTACCGCGAGGCGCTCACCCGGATCCCGCTGGACCGCACCGCACCCGGCACCACCGGCGGAGCCGCCGCCGAACTCACCGGCGGCGGTGTGCTGTTCGACCAGCAGGGCACCGGCCACCGCACCGCCCGGCGGGAGTTGGCGGCCGGGCTGGACGCGGCTGCGGTGCAGCGGCTGCGCCCGCACTGGCAGGCGGTGCTCGCCGCCCGGGCCCCGGCACTCGCCACCGGCGACCTCGAACTCGTGGCGCTGTCCCGTGAGTTGGCCGGGGTGACGGCCGCCGCAC
>NZ_JBHVER010000290.1:0-7921 GCF_042802195.1 Kitasatospora sp. NPDC057500
GCGCAGGCGCGGCCGGAGCCGGCGCGGACGCCGGGTACGCCGGTACCGGCGGAGCGACGGGACGCGGGGGAACGGGCCCACCCCCGGTGTACTGCGTCACGGCCACCTCCCGACTTCCTTCAGCGGGACACTACACGCCGGTGCGGCGGTGGACACAGTCCGCCGCCGCACCCTCGCCGGTCACCGCTCGCACCGGTCACCGCCGCCGGTCACCACCACGGCGCCGCCCCGGCGCCGAAGCCCCGTCAGCCCGCGGCGAGCCGGTCGGCCAGCGCGCGCAGCGCCAGCTCGTACGAGCCGATCCCGAACCCGGCGATCGTGCCGGAGGCCACCGCGGAGATCACCGAGGTGTGCCGGAAGGTCTCCCGGGCGTACGGGTTGGAGATGTGCACCTCGATCAGCGGCGCGGTGCGCTGCGAGGCGGCGTCCCGCATCGCGTACGAGTAGTGGGTGAACGCGCCCGGGTTGATCACCACCGGCACCCTGCCGTCGGCGGCCTCGTGCAGCCACTCCACCATTGTCTGCTCGGAGTTGGTCTCGTGCACCTCGACCTCGAAGCCCAGCTCCTTGCCGAGCGCGGTGCAGCGCTCGACCAGCCCGGCGTACGAGGTGGAGCCGTAGACGTCGGGCTCGCGGCTGCCGAGGCGCCCGAGGTTGGGGCCGTTCAGCACCATCACCCGGGTCACGAGGACACCTCCGCGTAGGCGGCCACCAGCAGGGACGGGTCGGGGCCCTCCAGGACGGAGGTCTTGCCGAGGCCGTCCAGGACGATGAAGCGGATGAGGTCGCCGCGCGACTTCTTGTCGATCTTCATGGCGTCCAGCAGCTTGGGCCAGGCGTCCGCGCGGTAGCTGAGCGGCAGGCCGACCGAGGCCAGCACGGTACGGTGCCGATCGGCGGTCGCGTCGTCCAACCGCCCTGCGAGGCGGCCGAGTTCGGCGGCGAACACCATGCCGATCGAGATCGCCGCGCCGTGCCGCCACTTGTAGCGCTCGTTGCGCTCGATGGCGTGGCCGAGGGTGTGGCCGTAGTTGAGGATCTCGCGCTGCCCGGATTCCTTGAGGTCTCCGGAGACGACGTCGGCCTTGACCTGGATGGCCCGCCGGATCAGCTCGACGGTGTGCGGCCCGGCCGGGGTCCTGGCGCCCTCCGGGTCGGCCTCGATCAGGTCCAGGATGGCCGGGTCGGCGATGAAGCCGCACTTGATGACCTCGGCCAGGCCGGAGACGTAGTCGTGCCGGGGCACGGTCTCCAGGGTCGCGAGGTCGGCCAGCACGCCCACCGGCGGGTGGAAGGCCCCGACCATGTTCTTGCCCTCGGCGATGTTGATGCCGGTCTTGCCGCCGACCGCCGCGTCGACCATGCCGAGCAGCGTGGTGGGCATGGAGATCCAGCGGACCCCGCGCAGCCAGGTGGCGGCGACGAAGCCGGCCAGGTCGGTGGTGGCCCCGCCGCCGAGGCCGACGACCACGTCGGTGCGGGTGAAGCCGGTCTGCCCGAGCACCGACCAGCAGTACGCGGCGACCTCGGCGCTCTTCGCCTCCTCGGCGTTGGGCACCTGGAGGGCGATCGCCTCGTAGCCCTCGCCGGCCAGGTCCTCGCGGATCGCGTCGGCGGTGGCCGACAGCGCCTCCGGGTGGATGATCGCCACCCGGCGGGCCCTGGTCCCGATCAGCGGCGCCAGCTCGCCGAGCAGCTGGTGCCCGATCAGCACGTCGTACGGGTCGTGGCCGGCGCTGCCGCCGACGTGAATCCTGACGGTGTCAGTCATGGGGGGTCTTCAGCTCCAGTGCTTCCAGTACGGCGTCCGCGACCTGCTCGGGGGTGCGGCCGGCGGTGTCGACGGCGGCGGTGGCCACCTCCAGGTAGAGGGGGCGGCGGGCCTCCATCAGTTCGCGCCAGCGGGCCCGCGGGTTGATCGCGAGCAGCGGGCGGGGGGCGTCCAGGCCGACCCGCTTGACCGCGTCGGCGAGCGGCACCTCCAGGAACACCACCGGCAGTCCGCGCAGCAGCTCACGGGTGGGCTCGGCCATCACCGCGCCGCCGCCGAGCGCCAGCACACCGCCGTGGGTCCCGGCGGCGGTGCGCACGGCGGCCGCCTCCAGGGCGCGGAAGTGCGGCTCGCCCTCGTCGACGAAGATGTCCGGGATCGGCTTGCCGGCCTGCTCCTCGATGTCCGCGTCGGTGTCGCGGAAGCCGACGCCGAGGCGCTCGGCGAGGACCCGCCCGACGGTGGACTTGCCACTGCCGGGCGGGCCGACCAGCACGACGACCGGGGTCGTCATCGGACGATCAGGTGGTCGAGGTAGTTCCGCACGTTGCGCCGGGTCTCCGACACGTGGTCGCCACCGAACTTCTCGTTGACCGCGTCGGCGAGCACGAGGGCGACCATCGCCTCGGCGACGATGCCGGCCGCCGGCACCGCGCAGACGTCGGAGCGCTGGTGGTGGGCCTTGGCCGGCTCACCGGTGCGCACGTCCAGGGTGCGCAGCGCGCGCGGGACGGTCGCGATCGGCTTCATCGCGGCGCGCACCCGCAGCAGCTCGCCGGTGGACAGGCCGCCCTCGGTGCCGCCGGAGCGGCCGGAGGCGCGCTTGGCGCCCTCGGGGGTGGGGACGATCTCGTCGTGCGCCTGCGAGCCGGGGACGCGGGCCAGCTCGAAGCCGTCGCCGACCTCGACGCCCTTGATCGCCTGGATGCCCATCAGCGCGGCGGCGAGGCGGGCGTCCAGCCGGCGGTCCCAGTGGACGTGCGAGCCGAGGCCGACCGGGACGCCGTAGGCGAGCACCTCGACGACGCCACCGAGGGTGTCGCCGTCCTTGTGGGCCTGGTCGATCTCGGCGACCATCGCCTTCGAGGCGTCGGCGTCCAGGCAGCGCACCGGGTCGGCGTCCAGCTTCGCCTCGTCGGAGGGCAGCGGCAGCACGCCGGCCGGGGCCTTGGCGGCGGCCAGCTCGACCACGTGGCTGACGATCTCGATGCCGCAGGTCTCCTTGAGGTAGGAGCGGGCGACGGCGCCGAGCGCGACGCGGGCGGCGGTCTCCCGGGCGCTGGCGCGCTCCAGGATCGGGCGGGCCTCGTCGATCGAGTACTTCTGCATGCCGGCCAGGTCGGCGTGGCCGGGGCGCGGGCGGGTCAGCGCCTCGTTGCGGGCGAGACCGGCGAGCACCTCGGGGTCGACCGGGTCGGCCGACATGACCTGCTCCCACTTCGGCCACTCGGTGTTGCCGACCATGACGGCGACCGGGCTTCCCATGCTGAGGCCGTGCCGGACGCCGCCGAGGAAGGTGACCTCGTCCTGCTCGAACTTCATCCGTGCGCCGCGACCGTAGCCGAGCCGGCGGCGCGCCAGCGCGTCGGCCACCACGGCGGTGGTGACCGGTACACCGGCGGGCAGGCCCTCCAGCGTCGCGACGAGTGCGGGGCCGTGCGACTCCCCCGCCGTCAGCCAGCGCAACGTACCCAACGGAGCTCCTTCATCAGCGGACCGGTGCGGCGCTGCCGCCGCCCGTCCGGACGTTCCTTCTCCCCGAATCCTTTCATGCCGGACCGGTCGACCGGCCGCGGAGTCCGATCACCGGACAGCAATCGGTCGACCGGCGGACGGTCGCGTCCGGCCGGCACGGCGCGCGGGCACTCCCGGAGGGGGCCCGCGGGGAGCGCCCCGGGCGCCCTCAGCCCGCCGCCAGCGCGGCCTCGCCGGCGGCGCGGACCGCCGCGAGCGGGCCGGGGGCGCGCCCGGTGAACAGCTCGCTCTGCAGCACCGCCTGGTGCACCAGCAGGTCGAGCCCGCCCAGCACGGTGGCCCCGCGCTCGGCGCAGGCCCCGGCCAGCTTGGTCGGCCACGGGTGGTACAGCACGTCGAAGAGCGCGCCCGGCTCGGCGGTGAGGTCGTCGGCGAAGCCGTCGGTCGCCCCGGCCGGGGTGGTGGCCACGGTGAGCGGGTGGCCGAGCGCCTCGGCGCCGCGCGCCCAGTCGGCGGTGCGCACGGACACGCCCAGCCGCTCCCCGAGCTCCGCCATCTCCCGGGCCCGCTCGGGGCTGCGGACGTAGACGGTGACCTCGCGGGCCCCGAGCCGGGCCAGCGCGGCCAGCGCCGAGGAGGCGGTGGCCCCGGCGCCGAGCACCGCGGCGGCCGGCACCTCGGTGACGCCCCGCTCGCGCAGCGCGTTGACCAGGCCCGGCACGTCGGTGTTGTGCCCGGCCCGGCGCCCGTCGGCGGTGAACACCAGGGTGTTGACCGCCTCGACGGACCGGGCGGTCGCGCTCACCTCGTCGAGCAGCGGGATGACCGCCCGCTTGAGCGGCATGGTGAGCGAGCAGCCCGCCCATTCGGCCTCGTCCAGCCCGGCGACGAAGCCGGGCAGCGCGGCCTCGTCCACCTCGAAGCGGTCGTAGCGCCAGCCGTCCAGTCCGAGCGCCGCGAAGGCGGCCCGGTGCAGGGCGGGCGACAGCGAATGGGCGATCGGCGAGCCGAGGACGGCGGCCCGGTGCTTGCTGGTCACGCTGGTGTTCTCTCCCGGTGCGGCCCCAGTGGGACGGCGGTCATCTGGTGGTGCAGTGGACGGCGACCGGGTCGAACTTCTGGCCGGCGGCCGTGCAGTACGCCTTGACGTTCTCGGCGTGCTCCGTGTCGGTCTCCGCGAACAGGGTCGAGGTCGGCGACATCGCGATGAAGTACAGCCACTTGCCGTCCGCCGGGTTGAGCGTCGCCTTGAGCGCGTCGTCGCCCGGGTTGGAGATCGGCCCCGGCGGCAGGCCGGGGTTGATGTAGGTGTTGTACGGGTTGGACCCGTCGTTGATCTGCGCCCGGTTCAGGTCCTTGGTCCCCAGCGCGTACTGCAGCGTGGTGTCCATGCCCAGCTTGCCGTTGACCTTGCCCTTGTCGGCCAGCCGGTTCTGGATGGTCTTCGCCATCTTGGCGAAGTCGTCCTTGTTGTTGCCCTCGGCCTGCAGGATGCTCGCCTCGATGACGACCTCGTAGCCGGACTTGAGGCCGATCTTCGTCGCCTCCGCGTCCAGGGCCGCGTAGCGCTCCGTGGCGTTCTTGACCATCTCCTTGAGCAGGTCCTCGGGCTTCATGCCCGGCGTGATCGAGTAGCGGGTCGGCCAGAGGAAGCCCTCGATGTTGCCCTTGGCGTACGCGGGCAGCCCGAGGTTGTTGACCTGCTCCTTGGCGACGTTCGCGGTGGCGCCCTTGGGCAGGCCCAGCTTCTCGTCGATCTTGACGTAGGTGGCGGCGGCGGTCAGGCCCTCCCGGATGATCAGCTTCTCGCCGCCGTTGGCCTCCACCAGGAACTGCACGGCGCCCTCGGCCGACATCTCCTTCGGCATGCTGTAGGCGCCGGGCTGGATGGTGGTGCACTTCACGTTCTTGTCGCACGCCGCGTTGAAGGCGTCGATGCTCTTGACCACGCCGGCGGCCTTCAGCGCCGCGCCCATCTGGCTGCCCGCCGCGCCCTGCTTGATCTCGACGTTGACCGTGCCCGAGCCCGGTCCGGGGAAGTCCGGCGGCGGGCCGAAGTGGTCCTTGTAGAAGCCGTAGCCCCAGTAGCCGGCGCCGCCCATGGCGCCGAGCAGCACCAGGGCGACCACCAGGCAGGCGCCGCCGTTGCGCCGGCCCGACTTCTTGCCCTTCTCCTTGCGCTTCTTCTTGGCCTCGCGGGAGTCGTCCTCCTCGCCGAGGAAGCCGCCCTGCCCGTCGTCCGCGCCGTCCTCGTGGTACTCGTCCTCGGCGTACTCGCCCTCGTGGCCGTCCCACTCGTCCTCGGCGTGCTCACCGCCGCCGGTGCCCGCCGCCGGGCCGGCGCCGGCCTCCAGCGCGGCGGCCTCCGCCTCCCAGTCGATGCCGTCCGGCCCGGGGCCGGAGGGCTGCTCGGCGGCCGGATGCTCCTGCCGCCGCGGGACGCCCTGCGGCGGAACGCCCTGCTGGGGCATCTGCTGCTGGGGGTACCCCTGCTGCTGGCCGCCGTACTGCTGCTGACCCTGACCGCCCTGCGGGAAACCCTGTCGGCCGTCCATGCCCTGGTCCGTGCCCTGCTGCGGCATCTGCTGCTGGGGGTAGCCCTGCTGGCCCATCCCCTGCTGCGGGAAGCCCTGCTGCTGGGGGTACCCCTGCTGGGGCATCTGCTGCTGGGGGTAGCCCTGCTGCTGGCCGCCGTACTGCTGTTGACCCTGACCGCCCTGCGGGAAACCCTGCCGGCCGTCCATGCCCTGGTCCGTGCCCTGCTGCGGCATCTGCTGCTGGGGGTAGCCCTGCTGCTGGCCGCCGTACTGCTGCTGGGGATGCTGCTGCCACTGGCCGTCCTGCTGCCACTGGCCGTCCTGCTGGCCGGGGACCGGCTGCTGACCGCCGTAGCCGGGGTCTCCCGGATTCCACGGCTCGGAGCCCTGGGGGCCGTAGCCCCGACCCAGATCGGTCATTGATCCCCTTATACCGACGGAGACGACCGGAGGATCGGCCCGGTCGTCCGGGACGGCGTCCCGGCTGCTTGTCGAACCGGCGTGCTAGCGCAACACCTGGACGGAGACGCTACCGTACCGCAGTCGGCCACCAGGCCGGACCGCCCGCCCGGGCCCCGGGGGCGCCCTACGGCGCCCCCGGCGAGGCCGGGTCCGGAGCGGACGGCGACGCGGAGGCCGACGCGGACGGCGACGCGGAGGCCGCGGCGCTCGCCGACGCCTGGTTGGCGTTGAACTCCGCGACGTTCTTCTGCTGCTGCTCGAAGCTGTCGGTGAACCGGGTGTCCCCCGGCTTCACGGTCACGAAGTAGAGCCAGTCCCCGGGCGCCGGGTCCACCGCCGCCATGATCGCCTGCCGCCCCGGGTTGGAGATCGGCGTCGGCGGCAGCCCCGCGTGCTTGTAGGTGTTGTACGGGGAGTCGAGGCGGGTGTCGGTGACGCTGGTGTTCAGCGTGGAGCGCCCCATCGCGTAGTTGATGGTGGAGTCCAGTTGCAGCGGCATGTTCCTGGCCAGCCGGTTGTAGATCACCCGCGCGACCTTGCCCATGTCCTCGACGTTGTCGGCCTCGGCCTGCACCATGCTGGCGATGGTCACCAGCCCGTACAGGGTCTGCCCGAAGTTGGTCGCGACGACCTCCGCGTCGTCCCGGACGAACTCCTTCCCGGCCCGCTCGACCATCTGCTTCAACAGGTCGACGGCGGTGGTGTCGTCGGTGACCGCGTAGGTCGCGGGGAACAGGTAGCCCTCCAGGTTGCCGCCGACGCTCTCCGGCAGGCCCAGTTCGGCGATCTGCTCCTTGGCCGCCTGCTCCGTGGTGCCCGCCGGGAGCTGGAGCTTCTTGTCGATCGCCGCGTAGATCTGGCTGCCGCGCCACCCCTCGGGGATGGTCAGGCCGTTGGCGTTGGCCGGGTCGATCAGCACCGCGAGCGCCGCGGCCGCCGACATCTTCAAGCGCATGGTGTAGGTACCGGGCTGGATCCGCCCGGCCGCCGCCGCGCTGCCCCTGGCGGCCCGGGTGAAGGCGAGCGAGCTGGCCACCACGCCGTTGCGCACCAGCGCGGAGGCGATCTGGCTGAGGCCGGCGCCCTCCGGCACCGACACCTGCACCGAGCCGGACCCTCCGCCCGGGTAGTCGGCGGCGGCCGGCGGCTTGCGCTGCCCCTGGATCCAGGTGAACCCGGCCAGCCCGATCCCGCCGAACACCACGACCAGCGACAGCGCGGTCAGCAGGCAGGCCAGTCCGGTACGCCGTCGGCGTGGATCCGGTGCATCGGGGCGCGGGGCGGGCGCGCCCGGCGGGCGGCCCTCCGGTTCGGTCACCGGCGCACCGAGGTGGCCCGGGCTCAGACCGGGTGTGAGGTCCAGATCGGTCACGGCGGGCGTCCCCTCGGCGGTCCGCGCGGCGGGCGGCGCGGCACGACGGCAACGGCGGAGGGGCCCGTGCGGACGCGTCCGCAC
>NZ_JBHVER010000291.1:0-7629 GCF_042802195.1 Kitasatospora sp. NPDC057500
CGCACCGGCCTGGTTGGCGGCGCCGTGCCACAGCGCGTCCGACGGGTAGTCGGCGGAGGTGACGAACGGCGCGCCCGGCTTGACCGTGTCGGCGATCAGGTGCGTGCCGGTCCAGCCGGAGCGGGACTTGCCGTCGTCCAGCATCGCCCAGATCGAGTACTGCTCGCCCTCGTCGAGCCTGGCGATGCCGTAGTCGGACGGGCGAACGGTGGCGATGGCGCCGTTCGGGGTGGGCCTGGCGATGCTGCCGATGAACGTGTTGCCGCGCCACAGGTCCAGGTAGACCGTGAGCGCGTCACCGTCGACGTCGGCGGCCTGCACCTGGAAGCGCGGGTTGGCGTCCGGGGTGTAGACCGGGTTGCCCGGCTGCGAGGGCTGCACCTGAACCGCGGCCGGGGTCGCCGGGACGGTGTTGTAGGTGACCGAGATGTACGGCGGGAAGTCGCCCTCGGCGGAGTCGAACTTCTTCCAGGAGAGGCTGCTGCTCTCGTCCGCCGCCTTCAGCAGGAAGCCGTAGTCGTGGTGCCCGAACTGGGCGAAGTACTGGATCATCCCGGTGACGTCGGCCTTGGCCCACACCGAGCCGTCACCGGCGGTGCAGTGGTGGGTGTCGCCGCCGTCGTTGTCGAAGGTGTCGTTGGACGTCGCCCACTTGGTCTCCGGCTGCGGCATGTTGTTCCACCGCATCCAGCCGGCCGCGCCGTACGCGTTCCAGACCTCCCACTGCTTCGCGATGCAGGAGGAGGAGTGGAAGTTGTACAGGTTGAGCGTGGCGCCCAGGATCTGCTTGCCGTTGAAGTCGCCACCCGGGATCGTCAGGAACGAACGGGCCTTGGTCGACCCGTCGTAGCTGCCCAGCTTCAGGAGATCGGCCGACGAGTTGTCGGAGTCCTCGTTGTTCTGGATGTAGGTGTCGAAGGTGGTGACGACGTCCACGACCGGGTCGATGGTGACCGGGTAGCTGGTCTTCTCATCGGCCAGGAACGCCGCGTCCGGGGTGAACACCAGCTCGGTGTCCGCACCCTGCCCGCGCAGCTCCATGGTCACCGGGGCCCGGTTGAGGTGCTCCTGCGAGGCCTCGTCGACCGCCGCGTCCCACATCACGGGGGCGGGGATCTTGACGGCCTGCTTGCCGGTGGCCTTGTCCAGCAGCTGGATCGAACCGTCCGGCTGCGGCGCGACGTCGAAGCCGGTGGTGTCGAGCGGGATCGTGACCGTGCCGGTCTGCGAGACGGCGGAACGATTCTTCACGATCAGGAACTGCTCGAAGCCGGTCCTGGTCGCCTGGAGGACGAGGTCGACGCCGGGGCGGGCGTCGACGTAGGTCGCCTTCTTTCCCTCCAGCTCGGGCTTGGGCAGCTTGCCCAGCCAGCCGAAGGAGATCTGCTGGTCACCGGAGCCGATCGAGACCAACGGCTGCTCGGCGAGCGCCGGTCCGGTCGGGGCGGCCAAGGGGCTCGACAGGGCCGACGGCTGATCGGCCGACGGCTGGTCGGCCGACGGGGCGGCGGGAGCCGCCTTGGCCGCGACGGCCCCGGGAGCCGACGGCAGACTGTCGCCGGTCGTCACCCCGGCGTCGCCGCCCGCGAAGACCACGCCCTCGGGGTGCGCCTTCGGTGCGACCTTGCCGTCGGGCGTCTGCACCAGCGTGGTGTCGACCGGCACCCAGGCGTCGCCGACCTTCATCCGGATCGGGCCCACGGACCGGTCCGAGGTCAGCGTGCCGTCCGGGTTCGCCCACAGGGTGGCGAACTCGGTCCGCGCCTTGGTGACCTCGATCCGGCGGCCCTGGAGGCGGGCCGCCAGCAGGGCGGACGCCTCGTCGGTCGCCTCGGCCGTGGGGGACGGCGCGGCAGGAGGAGTGTCGGGAACCGGCGCGGCCTCGGCCGGCGCCGCCGTCAGCGCATCGAAGGCGACACCTGTCTGCACCAGCAGACCGAGCGTCAGGAAGCCCGATATCCGGCGCATCCAGCGCGAAGAAAAGGCCCCGCCCGCGAACGCGGACGAGGCTTGTGAGTGTTGTGACATCGACCCTTCCGAAATGTCGTCAAAGAGATTGAGCGGCTTGTTCGAAGCCGAAGCACAACCTCTCACTCACAGCGGCTTCCCAGGAGGCTTTCAGGTGACGATCAGATAACAGATCGCATGCCACCGATCACACTGGGTAGCTATTCCTGTCAATGTCAGCTTTTGGCAAGATCATTCCCCCTTGCCGTGAATCGGAGCGCTTTGCCGGATTGGTCGTAGACTGACTTCGGATCCGCCGGAATCGCCGGGAGGTCCCCATGCGCCAGCGGCACAGCTTCCACCTCGACCGGGGCGGGCACTCCGTCACGGTGAACGTCCGGTCCGGCTGGATCACCGAGACCGAGCTGCTGGTGGACGGCAAGGAATTGGCCTTCCACCGGGTGCACGGTCACGGGGTGTATCCGCTCACGCTCGCCGCCCAGCTCGCCGAGGAGCCGCCGCTGCCGGTGGCGGTGCGGCTGGAGCGGACGGGCGAGCCCGAGCGGCCGTTGCGCTGCTCGCTGGAGCTGGGCGGGGCGGTGCACCCGATGACGGAGCGGACGGAGCGCTAGCCGGCTGCGGCTACGCCTTGGCGGCGATCTCCTCGACGGCCGAGCGGGCCCGCTCGGCGTCGGCCGGGACGAGGCCGATCCGGGTGCGGCGGTGCAGCACGTCCTCGGCGTCCAGTGCGCCCTCGTGGGTGAGCGCGTACGCGATCTCGGCGCGGGTGACGTCGACGCCCTCGGCGACCGGCGCGCCGTAGCCCGCGCCCAGCCGCTCCTCCCCCACCGCCAGCACCTCGTGCGCCGTGCCGCCGTGCCGGGCGAGCAGCGAGGCCGCCACCTCGCCCTCCGGCGCCGGGCGGCTGTCGCGGTGGCCGGGTGCCCCGACCAGCGGCAGGCGGGCCGTCCAGCAGGCGCGGGCGGGCAGCCCGCGCAGGCGGACGGCGGTGTCCACGGCGTCCTCGGCCATCCGGCGGTAGGTGGTGAGCTTGCCGCCGACCACGGTGATCACGCCGTCCGGGGACTCCAGCACGGCGTGCTGACGGGAGAGGTCGGCGGTGGCGCCGTCGCCGGTGTCGATCAGCGGGCGCAGTCCGGCGTGGGCGCCGCGCACGTCGCCCCTGGTCAGGGCGGTTTCCAGGGCGGCGTTGACGGTGCCGAGGAGGAAGTCCAGCTCGGCCTCGGTGGGCTGCGGCTCGTCCGGGATCGGGCCGGGCGCGTCCTCGTCGGTCAGGCCGATCGCCACCCGGCCGAGCTGCTGCGGCAGCGCGAAGACGAACCGGCTGGTGGAGCCGGGGACGGGCACGGTGAGCGCAGCGGCGGGACGGCCGAGCGCGGACGCGTCGACCAGCAGGTGGGTGCCCCGGCTCGGGCGCAGCCGGATGGACGGGTCCACCTCGCCGGCCCAGACGCCGGTGGCGTTGACGACGGCGCGGGCGCCGAGCAGGAACGATTCGCCGGTCAGGGTGTCGGTGAGCCGGGCGCCCGCGCCGGTCACCCGCTCGGCACGCACCCGGGTCAGTACGGACGCCCCGTACTGCGCCGCCGTCCGGGCCAGCACGACCACCAGCCGCGCGTCGTCGACGAGTTGGCCGTCGTGCGCGACCAGCGCGCCGGACAGCCCGGCTGCGCGCAGGCCCGGCACCAGGGCGCGGGCCCGCGCGGCGCCCACCCTGCGCACGCGCGGCAGCAGCCGGCCCGGGGTGCCGGCGCTGAGCCGCAGCGCGTCGCCCGCGTGGAAGCCGGCCCGGACCAGTGCGGCCTGCCCGGGCTTCATCAACCCGTCCAGCAGCGGCACCAGTTGGGGCAGCGGGCGGACCAGGTGCGGGGCGGTTCGGGTCATCAGCACGCCGCGCTCGACGGCGCTCTCCCGGGCCACGCCGACCCGCCCCGAGGCGAGGTAGCGC
Organism: Kitasatospora sp. NPDC057500; assembly: GCF_042802195.1. NCBI lineage: Bacteria > Bacillati > Actinomycetota > Actinomycetes > Kitasatosporales > Streptomycetaceae > Kitasatospora > Kitasatospora sp. NPDC057500. The sequence goes on from NZ_JBHVER010000291.1 coordinate 3,917, forward strand.
AGGCCGCCGTGGACGAGTTTGGAACTCCACCGGCTGGTGCCGAACGCGAGGTCGCGCGCCTCGACCAGGGCCACGGTCAGCCCGCGGGCGGCCGCGTCCAGCGCGACGCCCGCGCCGGTCACGCCGCCGCCGATCACCAGCAGGTCGACGGCCGGCCCGGCGGCGAGCGCGTCCAGCTCCGACTCCCGGCGGCGGGCGGTGAGTCGGGCGGTTCCGGCGAAGGGGCCGGCGGTGGTGGTCATCTGCGGCCTCCGTGGGGGGTCATGGCGCGGTGCTCGGCAGGCGGGGGTCCGGCGGGCGGCGGTTGCGGCGGCCGACGGCTACGGCGCGAGGTAGCCGTCGAGGGCGCGGGCGAGTTCGCGCCGCCAGGCCGCCTCGGGCAGCAGCGCGGCCACCATCCGGTGCGACTGGACGGTGGACTGGGCGATCAGCAGCACCATCGCCGCGAGTTCGAGCGGCTCGCCGGCCCGGATCGAACCGTGCTGCTGCCCCTGGACGATGCCGGCCCGCAGCGCCTCCAGCAGCCCGCGCTGGCTGGTGCCGAGTCGCTCGACCACGTACTCGAACAGCGTGTCGGAGTCGGCCGAGCGCAGCAGCGCGCCGAGCACCGGGTGGTCGCGCAGCCGGACGGCCACCTCGACCACGCCGTCGACGAACGCGGCCCGGTCGGCGCCGCCGAGCCGCACGGCGTCCCGGGTGGCCCCGATCTCGCGGGTGAGCAGCGCGCCGATCACCGCCCGGACGTCCGGCCAGCGCCGGTAGACGGTCGGCCGGCTCACTCCGGCGCGGCGCGCGATCTCGGCCAACTGGGTTCGGCCGACGCCGAGTTGGACGATCAGCTCGGCGGCGGCGTCGAGGATCGCGTCATCGGTGCCGCGCTCGCGGCGGGGCTCGCCCAGAGGCTCGCTCAGGGGATCGTTACTACTTGACATGATGTGTAAAACTGTAACGCATGACCCCCGAGAAGCAAGCAGCACCGGCCGGTGCGGCCGCGCTGCCCCTCCCCCCGATGAAGTGGGACGCCTGGGGCGACCCGGCCCTCGCCAAGGAGCTGTCCGCCGACATCAAGGGCCTGCTCGCTGCCGCCCTCGGCGTCACCGGCGACGCCGCGCCCGGCCCGGACGCCTCGGAGGTCGTGCTGCGGCCGTCCGCCCTCTCGCCCGAGGACCTCGCGGCGCTCGCCGCCGCCGTCGGCGAGGCCCACGTCAGCACCGCCGACGCCGACCGCCTGCCCCGGGCCGGCGGCAAGTCCACCCCGGACCTGCTGCGCCGCCGCTCCCGCGAGCCGCAGGACGCGCCCGACGCCGTCGTGCTGCCCGGCGACGAGGACGAGATCGCCGCGCTGCTCGCCGTCTGCGCCGAACGCCGCATCGCCGTCGTGCCGTTCGGCGGCGGGACCAGCGTCGTCGGCGGCGTGGAGCCGGAGCGCGGCGCCTTCGCCGCCGTCGTCTCGCTCGACCTGCGCCGCCTCGACCGGTTGCTCGACCTCGACGAGACCTCCGGCGAGGCCCTGCTCGGCGCCGGCCTCACCGGCCCGGCCGCCGAGGCCCTGCTCGGCGAGCGCGGCTTCGAACTCGGCCACTACCCGCAGAGCTTCCGCTTCGCCACCATCGGCGGCTTCGCGGCCACCCGCTCCTCCGGGCAGAACTCGGCCGGCCACGGGCGGTTCGACGAGATGGTGCGCGGCCTGCGCGTCGTCACCCCGGCGGGCGTGCTGGACCTCGGCCGCGCCCCCGCGTCCGCCGCCGGCCCCGACCTGCGCGAGCTGTTCCTCGGCTCGGAGGGCACCCTCGGCGTGATCACCGCCGTACGGGTGCGCGTGCACCCCGTGCCGGCCGTCAAGACGTACGAGGCCTGGTCGTTCCCCGACTTCGCCACCGGCACCGCCGCGCTGCGCGCCGTCGAGCAGCAGGGCACCGGGCCGACCGTCATCCGGCTCTCCGACGAGGCCGAGACCATGATCAACCTCGCGATGACCGAGAAGATCGGCGGCGAGCCCGCGGTGACCGGCTGCCTGGCCGTCACGGTCTTCGAGGGCACCGCCGAGCAGGTCGCGGCCCGCCACCGGCTCACCCGCGCCGCGCTGCTCGCCGCCGGCGGCAGCCCGCTCGGCGAGGCGCCCGCCCGGGCCTGGGAACACGGCCGGTTCAACGCCCCGTACCTGCGCGACTCGCTGCTCGACGCGGGCGCCCTGTGCGAGACGCTGGAGACCGCCGCCAACTGGCAGCAACTGCCTGCCCTGCGGTTCGCCGTCACCGCCGCGCTGACCGAGGCGCTGCCCGGCTCCCTGGTCCTCTGCCACATCTCGCACGTCTACCCGACCGGGGCGTCCCTCTACTTCACCGTGGTCGCCGCCCTCGGCGAGGAGCCGCTGGAGCGCTGGGCCGCCGCCAAGCGCGCCGCCGGCGACGCCATCGTCCGCTCCGGCGGCACCATCACCCACCACCACGCCGTCGGCACCGACCACCGCCCGTGGATGGCCGAGGAGATCGGCGACCTGGGCGTACGCGTGCTGCGCGCCGTCAAGGCCGAACTGGACCCGGCCGGCATCCTCAACCCGGGCAAGCTGATCCCATGACCGGCCGGAGAACCATCGCCCGCGTCGTTCTCCTCACCAACCCCGCGGCGGCCGCCGGCCACGCCGAACCGGCGGCCCGCCGTGCCACCGCCCGCCTGCGCGCCCTGGGCATCACCGTGGACGCCCGGGCGGGCGCCTCCGCCGCCGAATCGCTCGCCCTCGCCCGCGCCGCCACCACGTCCTCGTGCGACGCCCTGGTCGTGGTCGGCGGCGACGGGATGATCAACCTCGGCCTGCAAGCCGTCGCCGGCACCGGCACCCCCCTCGGTGTCGTACCGGCCGGCACCGGCAACGACCACGCCCGCGCCCACGGCCTCCCCCGCGACGCCCCGGAGGCCGCCGCCGAGGTCATCGCCGCCGGACACACCCGCACCGTCGACCTCGGCCGGGTCACCGCCGACGACGGCACCACCCGGTGGTTCGGCTCCGTCCTCGCCGCCGGCTTCGACTCCCTCGTCAGCGACCGCACCAACCGCCTGCGGTGGCCGCGCGGCCGGCTGCGCTACCACCTCGCCATCGCGGTCGAGTTCGCCAACCTCCGCCCGCTGCCGTTCCGGATCACGCTCGCCGACGGCACCGAGATCACCCGCGACCTCACCCTCGCCGCCGTCGGCAACACCACCAGCTACGGCGGCGGCATGGTCATCTGCCCCGACGCCGACCCCGCCGACGGCCTCCTGGACGTCACCCTGGTCGACGCCATGCCACGGCTCCGCGTCGCCCGCTTCTTCCCCACCCTGTTCAAGGGCACCCACGTCCGGCGCCCCGAGGTCACCACCCACCGCACCCCGTCGCTCCGCCTCTCCTCGCCCGGCATCACCGCCTACGCCGACGGCGAGTTCACGGCCCGCCTCCCGGTCGAGGTCACCGCCGTCCCGGCGGCCCTCCACCTGCTCGTCCCCGCGCCCTGAGCGGACCTTCCCCGCACACCCCGCAACGGGCGCCGGGACCAGTGGCCCGGCCGCCCTCGGCTCCGTGCGCCGCCGGACCTTCCGGGGGCACTCGTGGACGTGCACATCTCCGCGACCGGCGGGGAGAGTGCCCGGCGTTCCCCCGCCCTGGGCCCGGAACGCCGGGCGGCCGCGTCATCGCGGCAACGCCGTCGCGGCCGGGCGGGAGGCCGGCGGATCCGGCC
>NZ_JBHVER010000292.1:0-7529 GCF_042802195.1 Kitasatospora sp. NPDC057500
GCGCACCACCGCACGCGCGCCGACCGCCGACGACCGACCGGGCCGAGCGGTTACGATCTCGCTTCCCTCCCCGGGGCACGTACACCCACTGTCGATGGGCGGCCGCACCATGAACGACCTCCACTCCGGCTCCGCGCCCGCGCTCCGCCGCCTGCTGGACCTGCTCGCCTCCGGCGCCGCCACCGAGGACTTCGCCGACGTGCTCGCCGACGCCCGCCGGCAGGGCGCGCCGGCCGCGGTGCTGAGCGAGATCGACGACGCCACCTGGCAGGCGCTGCGGGTCCACCGAACGATGCGCCAGCACCGGCGCCGGGAGGCCGAACTGACGGCCCTGTTCGACACCGCCGGCGACCTCGCCGCCTCCCGCGACCTGGACGCCGTGCTCCAGGCGATCGTCCGCCGGGCCCGGATGCTGCTCGGCACCGACACCGCCTATCTGACCCTCCCGGACGAGGACGCCGGCGACACCTACATGCGGGTCACCGACGGCTCGGTCTCGGTGCTCTTCCAGACCCTGCGGCTCAGCCTCGGCGACGGCCTCGGCGGCCTGGTCGCGCAGACCGCCCTCCCGTACGCCACCCCCGACTACCGCACCGACGACCGCTTCCACCACACCGGCACCATCGACGCGGGCGTGCTCGACGAGGGCCTGGTGGCGATCATCGGCGTGCCGCTGCTGCTCGGCGGCCGGGTGATCGGCGTGCTGTTCGCCGCCGACCGCTCACCGCGCGCCTTCTCCCCCGACGAGGTCGCGCTGCTCTGCACGCTGGCCGCGCACGCCGCGATCGCGCTGGACACCGCCAAGTCGCTGGCCGACACCCGCGCTGCGCTCGCCGAACTGAACAGCGCCAACGCGCTGATCCGCGCCCACTCCGCCGCCGTCCAGCGCGCCGAGCAGGGCCACGACCGGCTCACCGACCTGGTGCTGCGCGGGGCCGAGGTACCGGACGTGGCCGCCGCGGTGGCCGCCCTGCTCGGCGGCGGGATAGCCGTCCTGGACGCCGAGGGCGAGCCGCTGGCCGGACCGGCCGCCGCCCCGGGCGCCGGGCTGGCCGAGGCGGCGGCCGCGTCCCGCGCCGAGGGGCGCTCGGTGCGCCACGGCGAGGCCTGGGTGTGCGCGGTGCTGGCCGGGCAGGAGCAGCTGGGCACGCTGGTGCTGCGCGGCCGCCCGGACCTCGACGACGCCGACCGCCGGCTGTTCGAGCGGGCCGGCGTGGTGACCGCGCTGCTCCTGCTGCTGCGGCGCTCGGTCGCCGAGACCGAGAACCGGGTGCGCGGCGAGCTGCTGGCCGACCTGCTCACCGTCCCTGACCGGGACCCGGCCGGACTGACCGCGCGCGGCCGGCGGCTGGGCGTGGACCTCGGCCGCCCGCACCTGGTGCTGGTCGCGGAGCCGGGCGGGGCGCGGGACACCGGCACCCGTTCCCGGCTGGCGGGCGCGGCCGGGCGGTACCTGTTCGGCTCGCGCGGCATCAGCGCGGAGCACGGGGAGGCGGTGGTGCTGCTGGTCCCGGCCGGGGGCGGCGGGTCCGGCGCCTCCGACGCCTGCGACGGGTCCGGCGAGGGCGACGCCGCGCAGCGGGCCGCCGGGCAGGCCGCCGAACGGCTCGCCCGGCTGACCGGGTTCCCGGTCACCGTGGGCGCCGGCCGTCCCGCCGCCGGACCGGTCGCGCTGGCCGCCGCGTACGCCGAGGGGCTGCGCTGCGTCCGGGCGCTGCGGGTGCTGGGCCGGTCCGGCGAGGGCGCCTCGGCGCGGGCGCTCGGCTTCCTGGGCGTGCTGCTCGGCGACGGCCACGACGTCGCGGGCTTCGTCCGCGCGACGCTGGGCCCGCTGCTGGAGTACGACGCCCGGCGCGGCACCGAGCTGGTCCGCACGCTGCGCGCGTACTTCGACTGCGGGGGCAGCCTGACCCGGGCCAAGGACGAGCTGCACGTCCATGTGAACACCGTGGTGCAGCGGCTGGACCGGGTCGAGGTGCTGCTGGGCCGGGACTGGAACGGCCCGGAGCGCTCCCTGGAGCTCCAGCTGGCACTGCGGCTCCAGCAGCTGTCCGGGCCGTGACCGGGGACGGGTGGGGCCGGACCGGGTCCGCCCGGCTCGGGCGTACAGTGGCGAGGTTGGTCTCGAACGCCTGGCAAGGAGCAGCGGTGAGCGAGAACGTGCGGTTCATACGCATGGGCACGGGCGAGGGCGCCGTCCCCTACCAGGAGGCCTGGGAGGAGCAGCAGCGGCTGCACGCCCTGCGGGTCGCGGACGAGATCCCGGACACGGTGCTGCTGCTGGAGCACCAGCCCGTGTACACCATGGGCAAGCGCACCAACCCGGCCGACCTCCCGCTGGACGGCACCCCCGTGGTCGAGGTCAACCGGGGCGGCGAGATCACCTGGCACGGCCCCGGCCAGCTGGTCGGCTACCCCATCGTCAAGCTGCCGGACCCGATCGACGTGATCGCGTACGTGCGGCGGCTGGAGGAGGCGCTGATCCGCGCCTGCGGCGAGTTCGGCGTGGAGACCACCCGGGTCGAGGGCCGCAGCGGCGTCTGGGTGCTGGGACGGTCCATCCCGGACGCGGTGGTGGACCCGGCGCAGGTGGTGGACATCGGCAAGCTCACCCTGCGGATGGGCCTGCCGCTGGGCATCGACCCCCGGCTGGCCGGCCCCGAGTACGCGCCGTCCAACGCCGGGCAGCGCGGCGACGACCGCAAGCTGGCCGCGATCGGCGTCCGGGTCGCGCGCGGGGTGACCATGCACGGCTTCGCGCTGAACTGCGATCCGGACATGACCTGGTTCGACAAGATCGTGCCGTGCGGCATCCGGGACGCCGGGGTCGCCTCGCTGGCCGGCGAGCTGGGCCGGGACTTCCCGGTACCGGAGGCGGTGCCGCTGGTCGAGAAGCACCTCGCCGAGGTGTTCGCCGAACTGCCGGAGCCGGCGCCCGGCCGCTGAGGCCCTCCCGCCCCCGGGCCGACCCCCGGGAATCTACCCGTCGGTAGTCGTGTTGCCCTGCGATTGCGGGGCCGTGGCCCCGGCGAAGGCCGTACAAGCACAGGCGTACCCTGGGGGTACCCCGTCTAGTTCTAGGAGTCGCACGTGTCCGCTGTCGCACCCGACGGCAGGAAGCTTCTCCGCCTGGAGGTCCGCAACAGCGAGACCCCCATCGAGCGGAAGCCCGAGTGGATCAAGACCCGCGCGAAGATGGGCCCGGAGTACAACGCCCTCCAGTCGCTGGTGAAGAAGGAGGGGCTGCACACGGTCTGCCAGGAGGCCGGCTGCCCCAACATCTTCGAGTGCTGGGAGGACCGCGAGGCGACCTTCCTCATCGGCGGTGACCAGTGCACCCGCCGCTGCGACTTCTGCCAGATCGACACCGGCAAGCCCGCCGAGTTCGACCGGGACGAGCCGCGCCGGGTCGCCGAGTCCATCGTCACCATGGACCTCAACTACGCCACCATCACCGGCGTCGCCCGCGACGACCTGCCGGACGGCGGCGCCTGGCTGTACGCCGAGACCGTGCGCCAGGTGCACGCGATGACCGCCGGCCGCGAGGGCGGCCGCACCGGCGTCGAGCTGCTGATCCCGGACTTCAACGCGGTGCCGGAGCAGCTGGCCGAGGTCTTCTCGTCCCGCCCCGAGGTGCTGGCGCACAACGTCGAGACGGTGCCGCGGATCTTCAAGCGGATCCGCCCCGCCTTCCGCTACGAGCGCTCGCTGGACGTCATCACCCAGGCGCGCGCCGCCGGGCTGGTCACCAAGTCCAACCTGATCCTGGGCATGGGCGAGACCCGCGAGGAGGTCAGCCAGGCGCTGGCCGACCTGGTCGGGGCCGGCTGCGAGCTGATCACCATCACCCAGTACCTGCGCCCGTCGCTGCGCCACCACCCGGTGGAGCGGTGGGTCAAGCCGCAGGAGTTCGTCGAGCTGCAGGAGGAGGCCGAGGAGCTCGGCTTCGCCGGGGTCATGTCCGGCCCGCTGGTCCGCTCGTCGTACCGCGCCGGGCGGCTGTACCGGCAGGCGCTGGAGCGTCGGGAGCAGGCCTCGGTCTGAGCCGACCGGGCGCGCGCGGGCGTGTTCCGGCCACTGGAAGGGCGGAGCCTCGGCTCCGCCCTTCCGCGTTCATCACGCTTTGACTACCAGGTCACGGGCTGGTAACACGGGGTGGTGACGATGGACCCGTCACGGTTGTTCGATTCTTCTCAGCCACGGCCACGGCCGCGAGGGGAGCTGTTCGGCATGCGGATGCGGATCCGGTCGATGGGGGTTGCGCTGCGCTTCGCCGAGAGCGTCCTGCTGTCCGGCGGGCAGCGGCAGGCCCGGCGCAACGCCTGGGCGGCGGTGTGCGAGAACCGCCGGTACGCCGCCGACCGCCGGCACGACGCGCCGGTGCCGGGGGCGCCGGGTGAGGCGACGACACGGGCGGCGGCGGGCGCTGCGGCGGGCCGGCCGGTGCGCCGAGGACCGCTTCCGTAGCGGCACCCGGGTCACGGTTCGGGGCGAACGGGCACCCGGGCTTGGATATCCCGTACCCACGCCACGTACCATGAGCGTTATGGCGAGGGAAACATCCGAGAACCCCGGGCGGCTGAAGCAGATCCGCCTGGCGTACACCATGACCAAGAAGGTCGACACCAAGATCGGCCTGATCATCGCCGGCGTCGGCCTGCTGACCTTCGGCGTGTTCCTCGCCATCGGCTTCGCGATCGAGCACCCCGTCTACCTGGGCATCCTGGGCTTCATCGTGGCCTTCCTGGCCATGGCGATCGTCTTCGGGCGCCGGGCCGAGCGCGCCGCGTTCGGACAGATGGAGGGCCAGCCGGGCGCCGTCGCGGCGGTGCTGAACAACATCCGCCGCGGCTGGAGCGCCAGCACCACCCCGGTGGCCGTCACCCGCAGCCAGGACGCGGTCTACCGCGCCGTGGGGCGGGCCGGCATCGCGCTGATCGGCGAGGGCAACCCGAACCGGGTCCGCCAGCTGCTCGCGTCGGAGAAGAAGAAGATGGCCCGGGTCGTCGGCGACGTGCCGGTGCACGACATCGTGGTGGGCAACGGCGAGGACGAGGTCCCGCTCAAGAAGCTGCAGATCCACCTGATGCGCCTGCCCCGCGCCATCACGCCCGCCCAGGTCACCGAGACCAACGACCGCCTGCGCGCGCTGGGCGACCTGCTCTCCAAGGCGCCCATCCCCAAGGGCCCGATGCCCAAGGGCGCCCGGATGCCCAAGGGCGGCCAGGTCCGCTGAGCCCCTCCCCCGTCGACAGCACGAGAACGGCCCCGCCGCGGAAGCTTCCGCGGCGGGGCCGTCCGACGTTCTCGGGCCGATGCTCCCGGGATCAGATCCGGACCTCGACGGTGCCGACCGCCTTGTCGTGCAGCCCGCGGGTGTCCCGGTCCCAGACCAGCGCCGGCACCAGCAGGCAGAGCAGCACGGTGCGCAGCAGCACCTGCGGGATGGTCGCCCGGCTGCCGTCCAGGCGGACGACCCGCAGCCCGAAGAGCCGCTTGCCGAAGGTCGTCCCGGTGGTCGCGAGCAGCAGCACGGTGACGGCGAAGAACAGCGGGGTGGTCCACATGTTCGCCGAGGCCGCGGAGCCCTTGCCGATCAGCCCGTAGGAGATCAGGGCGATCAGCCAGCCGTCGACGAACAGCGCGCCCATCCGGCGGCCGGGGCCGGCGATCGAGCCCGGGCCCTCCTTGGGCAGTCCGAGGCGCTCACCGCGGCCGAAGTCGGCCCCCATCTTCTCGGCGGCCGCCTTCGGGCCGTCGATCCACGATCCCAACGCTTCTCTGGTGTCCACGAATCCACACTAACCGGGCGAACGCCGGGGACGGCCACCGCCTCCCCCGCGGGCCCGCCGGATCCGCCACCGAAGAGTGAACCCGGTCACCGGCGGCTTTCCACCGCCCCCCACCATTGGTCTAGACCACTAAGGCGGCCCGGCCTGGCACTGCGAGGCGTTTTGCCCCGCCCCGTACGGCTTTGCCGCCCGGACCGCGACGGCGGTTAACATTCAGGAAACGACTGGGTCACCGGCCGGAAACGGCCCATTCCTAGGGTGAGCCCCATTCGCAACACCGAGGAGGATGGATGTTCAACAACGCCGCCGAAGTGAAGCAGTTCATCCAGGACAACGACGTGAAGTTCGTCGACGTCCGCTTCTGCGACCTGCCGGGCGTCTTGCAGCACTTCTCCGTACCCGCGGCGACGTTCGACCCGTCCGAGATCCTGATGTTCGACGGCTCGTCGATCCGCGGCTTCCAGGCCATCCACGAGTCCGACATGGCGCTGGTCCCCGACCTCGCCACGGCCAGGCTCGACCCGTTCCGCCAGGAGAAGCACCTCAACATCAACTTCTTCATCCAGGACCCGGTGACCGGCGAGGCCTACAGCCGCGACCCGCGCAACGTCGCCAAGAAGGCCGAGGCCTACCTCGCCTCCTCCGGCATCGCGGACACCGCGTTCTTCGGCCCCGAGGCCGAGTTCTACGTCTTCGACTCGGTCCGCTTCGACACCAGCGCCAACGCCTCGTACTACCACATCGACTCCGAGGCCGGCGCCTGGAACAGCGGCTCCACCGAGGGCGACGTCCGCGGCTACAAGGTCAAGTACAAGGGCGGCTACTTCCCCGTCCCGCCCGTCGACCACTTCGCCGACCTGCGCGCCGAGATGTCCCTGGAGCTGGCCCGGGCCGGCCTGGAGGTCGAGCGCCAGCACCACGAGGTCGGCACGGCCGGCCAGGCGGAGATCAACTACAAGTTCAACACCCTGCTGCACGCCGCCGACGACCTGATGCTGTTCAAGTACATCATCAAGAACGTCGCCTGGCGCAACGGCAAGACGGCCACCTTCATGCCGAAGCCGATCTTCGGTGACAACGGCTCGGGCATGCACGTCCACCAGTCGCTGTGGAGCGAGGGCTCGCCGCTCTTCTACGACGAGCAGGGCTACGCGGGCCTCTCCGACACCGCCCGCTACTACATCGGCGGCCTGCTCAAGCACGCCCCGTCGCTGCTCGCCTTCACCAACCCGTCGGTGAACTCCTACCACCGCCTGGTCCCCGGCTTCGAGGCCCCGGTCAACCTGGTCTACTCCCAGCGCAACCGCTCCGCCGCGATCCGCATCCCCATCACCGGCTCCAACGCCAAGGCCAAGCGCATCGAGTTCCGCGCCCCCGACCCCTCCTCCAACCCCTACCTGGCCTTCGCCGCCATGCTGATGGCCGGCCTGGACGGCATCAAGAACAAGATCGAACCCCTGGAGCCGGTCGACAAGGACCTCTACGAGCTGGCCCCCGAGGACCACGCCAACGTCCCCCAGGTCCCCTCCTCCCTCCCCGCCGTCCTGGAGGCCCTCGAAGCCGACCACGAGTACCTCCTCGCCGGCAACGTCTTCACCCCCGACCTCATCGAGACCTGGATCGACTTCAAGCGCACCCAGGAGATCGCCCCCATCGCCCTCCGCCCCCACCCCCACGAGTTCGAGCTCTACTACGACCTGTAAGCGGCAGAGGGCACCCCGACCTGCGGGAGCGCAC
>NZ_JBHVER010000293.1:0-7483 GCF_042802195.1 Kitasatospora sp. NPDC057500
GTTTCCCGGGATGGGTGGGGTCCCCCCCGGGGGGGGGGGGGGGCGGGGGGGGGGGGGGGCCCGCCGCGCCGCGCCGGGCCGCGCAGGGGCGGCCCGGCGGAGGGAACGGACACACACGCGGGTCGGGCGCACCCCGTGCCGGGGGCGTCCGCCGGGCAGCACCCTAACCGGCGGACGGCCCGTTCGGCTACGGTCCGTGCGGCGGGGATCGACGGAGGGTGGCGCGATCCCGCCGGGGCGGAGCCGGAGGAGCGGCGCCGGAGCGCCGGCGTCCGGCACCGGACCGGAGCGGCCCGAGGGCGAGGGGCGGCCATTCAGGCGGCCTGGTAGCGGCCGGTGCGGCGCTCCCAGCTCAGGTAGCCGGCCAGCCAGGTGACCAGGCCGTCGGCGTAGCGCTGGGCGATGATCCGCTCCACCCGGGCCAGGCCGAGCTCCCGGTGGACGTCGGGCAGGCCCTCGTACAGCTCGCGGGAGCGTTCGACCATCAGCTGCGCCTCGGCCATCACCACGGCACAGGCCTCCTCGGCCGAGCAGTCCCGCTCCCGGCGCACGATCATCACCAGGTTGTTGACGTCGCCGCGCGGCGCCTCCAGCGGGAACGACCGCACGTCGTTGGTCAGCGAGGGGATGTCGGCCGCGAGCTGGCGCAGTTGGCGCAGCACCGGGTGGTGCAGCACGGCCGGCGGCACCTCGAAGTGGCCGAGCCGCTCGATCATGTCGAAGATGGTCTCCATCGCGGCGGTGCCGCGCCGCAGCACCTGGTAGCCGGCCCGGTCCGGCGGGCGCGGGCTGATCCGCCCGGCCGCCTCGGCGGGGTGGGAGGCGAGGTAGTACTCCCAGTTGTAGGCGGCGCGCGCCTGCCAGCGCGCCGGCATGCCCTGGGCGCTGCGCTCCCACAGGTCGGCGAAGGCGGTCTCCACGGGCGAGCCGCGGTCGGGCGACGCGCCGTGCAGGACGGCGATCAGCCGGTCGCAGATCGGGGCGACCTCGGTGGGGCGGCGGCCGAGCGGGCCGTCGAACTGGTCGTCGAAGAGGAAGTAGAAACCCATGAGGTCCGCGGCGAGCGCGAGTTCGTCGGGTCCGGCGTCGGGATAGCCGAGCGCCGCGAGGTCGACCACGTCCCAGTGCGCGTAGGACGGGTGGGTCGGGTCGGGAAGCAGTGGATGGCGGGTCAGCCAGGCGCGGTGCAGTTCGGTGGCGTACGGCCCGTGCTCGCTGCGACGGTGCGGGAACGGAATCTGAAGTGAGGTGTCGTCAGACATCGGACTCCCGGAGCTGCGAAAGGGTAGGGGCACTGATGGGTACGGCGGGCAATGGTGGGGGAGTTGGGGCGGTGCTGTCGGAGGGTGGAGCATGGTCATGGCATGATCAACTTGGCGTGCGGGGCGTAGAGTATCTGATGCAATGATCCGACGTTAGTGATATAGGGCAATTGCCCTCGGGCGGTCCTCCAAACCCTTCAACTCGCCCCTCGCCTGCGTGAATACACTCCAACCGGCCCCCACCGGCGCTAACCTCGGCACACGAGCAGGGATCGGCGAGGCGGAGGCACGACGGTGACCGAGCGGGACAGGGATTTCCGGGCGGAGGCGATGCCCGGCGCGCGGGAGGCGGAAGGCGCCCCCAATCGCATCAGACTGCGCGACCGCGACGCCGAACTCCGCTCCGCCGAGGCCGCGGTGGACAAGCTCTGCCGCGACTTCGCGGCCGGCGGCACCGAGATCGGCGAACTGCTGACCTTCTCCGGCCGCCCCGGCATCGGCAAGACCAGCCTGCTGCACGAGGTCCGCCGGATCGCCAAACTGCGCGAGGGCGCCACCGTGCTGTTCGCACGCGGCGGCGAGCGCCAGTTCAACGAGCCGTACCACGTGCTGCGCCAGCTCCTCCAACCGGTGCTCGGCGGCCTGGAACCCGGCGAGTTCAGCCAGGTGATGGGCACCTGGGAGGAGGTCGTCGGCCCGGCGATGGGCCTCAAGCAGCCCCGCAAGGGCGCCCGCCGCCTCGACCCGCAGGGCGTCCGCGACGGACTCGACTTCGTCCTCACCCAGCTCGCCCCGCGACGCGCCCCGCTGGTCATGATCGTCGACGACCTGCACTGGGCCGACCTCGAATCGCTCGGCTGGCTGGCCCAGTTCGCCGTCCGGGCCCGCGAACTGCCGGTCCTGCTGGTCTTCGCCTACCGCGACGACACCGCCGACTGGCAGCAGGAGTCCCAGGAGCACCACCGCGCGGTCGCCGCGCTGGCCACCCGCCGCCACCAGCTGAGCCGGCTGTCCCTGGTCGCGGTCACCGACATGATCCGCGCCGAACTCGGCGAGAAAGCCGAGGAGGCGTTCTGCTACGAGTTCTGGAACGTCGTCAACGGCAACCCCTTCGAGGTCGTCGCACTGCTCGACCAGGTCCGCGACCAGGAACTGGACCCGGTCGAGGAGAACGCCCAGCAACTGCGCGAACTCGCCGTCGACGCCACCGGGATGACCCTCAAGTCCTGGCTGGACCGGCTCGGCGCCGCCACCCTGCGCTTCGCCTGGGCCGCCGCGATGCTCGGCACCGACATCCGACCCGACCTCGCCACCCGGATCTCCGCACAGAGCGCCGAGGGCGCCCGCGAGTCCGTCAAGGAACTGCGCAAGCAGCGCGTCCTCACCACCACCCCGAACGGCAACCTCGAATTCGTCCACCCGCTGATCGCCAGCTCGATCTACAACACCATGCCGGAGGCCACCCGCACCGGCATGCACGGCGTGGCCGCCGCCGAGATCGAGAACGCCGGACTCGGCCTGCTCGCCGCCTCCCGCCACCTGGTGGAGACCTTCGCGGGCGAGGGCGACGACCGCACCGTCCGCAAACTCCGCCGGGCCGCCTCCGAACACCTGCTGATCGGCGCGCCCGAGGCCGCCCAGCGCTGCCTCCACCGCGCGCTCGCCGAACCGCCGGACGACCAGGACCGCGCCGAGGTGCTGTACGAGCTCGGCTGCTCCGCCCTGCTCACCGACCCCGCCGCCACCGTCAACCAGCTGAGGCTCGCGCTCGACCCGGAGGAGGGACCGCTGCGCCCCTCGCTGCGGGTCGACGCCACCTTCCGGCTCTCCGAGGTGCTCGCCCACAGCGGTGAGCTGCGCCAGGCCGCGGTGGTCTGCCAGGACGAGGCCGAGCGCACCCACGGGGACCCGGCGGGCCGGCTGCGGTTGGAGGCCGCGTCGTTCATGTGGCACGCGTACCGCAAGTCCGAGGAGGACGGGCCGGCCCGCTCCGCCCGGCTCGGCGCGCTGTGCGAGAGCCTCACCGGACGGGAGGCGGCCGACCGGGCGGTGCTGGCGCTGCGGGCCTGGGACCTCACCCTGCGCGGCGAGACCTCGGCCGAGGTGCTGCGGCACGCGGACGACGTGCTGGACAACGGCCGGCTGCCCAAGGGCCTCGGCTGGACCGACAACACCTGGGGCTTCGAACTGCCCGCCACGCTCGGCCTGTCCTACACCTACAACGACCGGATCGCCCAGGCCGAGCGGCTCTTCTCGGACGCCATCATCCAGTTCGAGGTGGCCGGCTGGAGCGGCGCCCACCGGGGCTTCGCCTACTTCCTGATGGGCCTGGCCCGGTTCCGGCGCGGCCTGCTCGCCGAGGCCGAGGACTTCCTGCGCCGCGCGCTGCGGCTCTCCGAGCGGATCAGTTCCAAGCTGCCGCTGGCCTGGGACGCGGTCGGCGTGCTGATCGACACCCTGATCGCCCGCGGCCGCAACCAGGAGGCCTGGGAACTCGCCATCGAGTTCGGCTTCCACCCGCCGTACCACGCCACCGCGATGGTGCTGCCCGACGCCGCCTCGCTGTACGGCAAGCTGCTGCTCGCCGTCGGCCGGCCCGCCGGTGCGGCCGCCGCGCTGACCGAGGCCGGCGCCCAACTGGACGTCCGGGGCTGGCACAACACGGTCTGGGCGCCCTGGGCCGGGCACCTGGCCATCGCGCTCGCCGTGGACGAGCCGGAGCGGGCCCGCGCCTACGCCCGCCGCTCGGTCGTCGACGCGGAGCGGTTCGGCACCGCCTCGGCGATCGGTACGGCGCTGCGGCTGCACGCCCAGATCGAGGACGGCCAGCAGGCGGTCGAGCTGCTGGAGCGGGCGGTCACCCACCTCGGCCAGTCGCCGGCCGGCTACGAGCACGCCGTCGCGCTGGTCGACCTCGGTGCCGCGCTGCGCCGGGTCGGCCGGCTGGAGGACGCCCAGGAGTACCTCTACCAGGGCATCGAGCTGGCGCAGCACTGCGCGGCGGACGGGCTGGTCGACCGGGCCCGGCGCGAGCTGGCCAACTACGGCCTGCGGCCCAACCGGCTCGGCGACACGCGCGAGACGCTCAGCCAGTCGGAGTGGGAGGTCGCCGAACTCGCCGTGCGCGGGGTACCGCCGCAGCGGATCGCCGAGCACCTGGCGCTGCCGCTCAGCCAGGTCAACTACCGGTTGGCCGCCGTCTACCGCAAGGCGGGCAGCGGCCCCGACGGCCTGGCCGCCGCGCTCGGCCTGCCGCCCGCACAGCGGGACGGCTCCGACCCGCTCGACCGGCCGGGCGGGCCGGACGCGGTGGGAGGCGGCTTCGGCGCCGGCCGCTGATCCCACCCGGCGCGCAGAGCTCCCTGGTGGCGTGCGGGACAACGGACGGCGCGCGGGCACTCGATGAGCGCCCCCGTGCCGTCCGCGCTGACTAGGCTGACGCCGACCCGGGCCCACACACAGGGCCCGGCACCCGGCGAAGAGCGGGCGCGCTTCCCGTGGCCCGCCAGTGAGGAGCAGGCCATGGCGACGCCCCCGGCGAACGGGCCGCAGACCACCAGCGTGCGGCGCGAGCCCTTCGAACCCTCGGGCGCCGGCGCCGCGATCGAGCGGTGGACGCTGAGCGCCGGCCCCTACGGGGCGAGCGTGCTCACCCTCGGCGCCACCCTGCACACCCTGACCGCCCCCGACCGCGACGGCCGCCCCGCCCAGCTGCTGCTCTCCACCGACCGGCTCGCCGACATCCTCGGCCCGGCCCGCCACTACGGGCCCGTGGTCGGCCGCTACGCCAACCGGATCGCCGACAGCAGCGTCACCATCGACGGCGAGGAGCACCAGCTCGCCCCGACCGGCAACGGCGTCACCCTGCACGGCGGCCCCGACGGCTTCGCGCACCGGATCTGGGCGGCCGAGGAGGTCCCCGGCGGCGTCCGGCTGCGGCTGCACAGCCCCGACGGCGACCAGGGCTTCCCGGGCGCGCTCGACGTCACCGTCGACTACACCCTGGACGCCGGCGGCGAGCTGGCGATCCGCTACCGCGCGGTGACCGGCGCGCCGACCGTGGTCAACCTCACCAACCACGCGTACTTCAACCTGGCCGGCGAGGGCTCCGGGGACGTCCTCGGCCACCTGCTCACCCTGGACGCCGAGGGCTACACCCCCGCCGACGAGCGGCAGATCCCCTACGGCCGGATCGAGCCGGTGGCCGGCACGCCCTTCGACTTCACCACCGCCCGGCCGATCGGCAAGTCGCTGCACGACGACCACCCGCAGCTCACCGGGCCCGGCGGGTACGACCACAACTGGGTGCTGCGGCCCCGCCCGGCGGACGGCACCCCGGCCCCGGCGGCCCGGCTGGAGGACCCGGTCAGCGGCCGGACCCTGGAGGTGCTGACCACCGAGCCCGGCATCCAGGTCTACACCGCCAACACCTTCCAGGGCCGGGTCACCGGTGCGAGCGGGACGCCGTACGGGCCGTACGCCGGGATCGCGCTGGAGACCCAGCACTTCCCGGACTCCCCGCACCACCCGGCCTTCCCGAGCACCGTGCTGCGCCCGGGCGAGGAGTTCCGTTCGACCACCGTGCTGCGGCTCGGAACCACCGGCTGACGGGGGCGCTGCAAGAGGCTTTCAGCACGGAGGGTGGCCCCGGCGGTCGCGGCCGACCGGGGCAAACCGGACAAAACCGAATAACTTTCCGACTGTCAACCACTGTGCGGCAACGCGGAGGACACGCGGGTGTAACGATCGGCGTTTCTTGCAGAAACTTGCTGCAAGGACTTTCCGGAGCTGTCACCCCGCTGTTAACTTCCTTCCGGGCCCGGCGGCAGCAACGGTGCGGTCGGCGCGAGGCAAGGCAGCCATTATGCGCCTGTCTCCGGTCATTTCGGGCACCCCCACCCTCCAAGGAGTTCTCATGCGGCGTGGCATCGCGGCCTCTGCCCTCGTTGTGGCCCTCGCGGTCTCGATGGCTGCCTGTGGCAGCAGCGGCTCCAGCTCCGACGGCAAGGCCGACGGGCCGGTCACCCTCACCTACTGGGACACCTCGAACGCCACCAACGAGGCGCCGAACTACCGGGAACTCGTCAAGAAGTTCGAGGCCGCCAACCCGGGCGTCAAGGTCGACTTCGTCAACGTGCCCTTCGACCAGGCCCAGAACAAGCTCCAGACCGCCATGGGGGCCAAGGGCGCTCCGGACGTGTTCCGCTCCGAGGTCGGCTGGACCGCCGCCTTCGCCAAGGCCGGCTACCTGGAGCCGCTGGACGGCACCCCGGCCGCCGCCGACTCCGCCGAGTTCCGGCCCAGCCTGATCCAGCAGGCCACCTACGAGGGCAAGCTCTACGGCGTGCCGCTGGTCACCGACACCCTCGGCCTGCTCTACAACAAGGAGCTCTTCGCCAAGGCCGGCATCACCGCCGCCCCCGCCACCTGGGACGAGCTCAAGACCGCCGCCGCCGCGGTCAAGGAGAAGGCCGGTGTCGACGGCTTCTGGCTGAAGGCCGCCGACGGCTACTACGCGATGCCGTTCCTGTTCGGCGAGGGCACCGACACCGTCGACGCCAAGGGCAAGAGGATCACCGTCGCCGGCCCCGAGGCCGTCAAGGCCGTCGAGACCTACAAGTCCCTGTTCACCGCGCCCGGCACCGCCAAGGCCGACGTCACCACCGACGCCTACGCGCACATGATGGACGCCTTCAACAGCGGCAAGGTCGCGGCGATCGTCCAGGGCCCCTGGGAGATCACCAACATCTACAAGGGCTCCGCCTTCGCCGACAAGGCCAACCTGGGCATCGCCGCCGTCCCCGGCGGCTCCGCCGGCAAGGGCGGCGCCCCGACCGGCGGCCACAACATCTCCGTCTACGCCGGCGCCGACAAGGCCCACAAGGCCGCCGCCGAGAAGTTCGCCGCCTTCATGACCTCGGCCGAGAGCCAGGCCTTCGTCGCGCAGAAGAACTCCACCCTGCCGACCCGCGAGGACGCCTTCACCCCCGAGGTCAAGGCCGACCCCGGCATCGCCGGCTTCCAGGCCGTGCTGTCGAGCGCCAAGCCGCGCCCCGAACTGCCGGAGTACAGCTCGCTGTTCGCTTCGCTGGGCACCAACCTCGGCAAGGTCGTCCAGGGCACCGCGACCCAGGACGGCCTGAACACCGTCGCCACGGACTACGCCAAGCTCCTCCCGGGCTTCGCCAAGTAGTCCACCCCCACCCAGCCGTGCGGCCCGC
>NZ_JBHVER010000294.1:0-7400 GCF_042802195.1 Kitasatospora sp. NPDC057500
CCCCACGACGGGGACCCGGCCTCCCGGGCGTTCAAGGGGTGGTTCAGGCGCCCTTGGCGGCTTCCTTCAGCTTGGAGCCGGCGCTGACCTTGGCGCTGTAGCCCTCGGGGATCTGGATCGGCTCGCCGGTCTGCGGGTTGCGGGCGGTGCGAGCGGCACGGTGGGTGCGCTCGAAGGTCAGGAAACCGGGGATGGTGACCTTCTCGTCGCCCTTGGCGACGACCTCGCCGACGATCTCGGCGAAGGCGGCCAGAACGGCGTCGGCGTCCTTGCGGGTCACCTCGGCGCGCTCGGACAGCGCGGCCACCAGCTCACTGCGGTTCATGTGTACTCCTGTGGTCTGTTCGCTTGCGGTGTGCGGGGGCCCATCGGTGCTCCCACCGGGGGCACCCGGATGGGCCGCAGGTCCGCACACTGTGCTCATGCAGGCAATGCGTGGTCGCGAGCCGGGTCCGCACCCAGTGCCGCGCGCCGTGCCGTCGAAGGCCCGCCTGCCTGCCCGGATACGAATCCTGCCCCGACCGGCCCCGAGAATGCCAATCGGGCCCCGGCGGCACCACCCGAACATCGCCCGCCCGCCGGAGGTGTGACGCTCCGTCGGCTCCGGCGGACCGGGCGCGGGCGGCGGTCAAGGAAGACACGCCGGAAGACCAGGGGGACGTTCCGTACTTGTCGGACACGCCTGCCCCGTGCAGGGCTACCGTACGCCCTAGGTCCGACAAGCCCAAACACGCCCCTCGCCCTTGTGTCGCAAGGGTTCGGGGCGGGAAGGGACGGGTACGGCCGCTAATCGGCCATTTGACCGATCCGCGGCACATCGGCGACCGGCCGGTGCCGGGCCCGGCGCAGGGGCCCGGCGTGTCGGTCCGGCGTCAGAGCTTCACGGCCGGGAAGGAGGCCGTGTCGAGCGTGCCGACGATGCCGGGGGTCGGCCGGGACGGCGCGGGCTCCTCCGAGGCGGCGGCCAGGGCGGCGTCCCGGACGGCGGCGGCGACGGTCTTGGCGACGTCCTTGTGGAACACGCTGGGGATGATGTAGTTCGGGTTGCGCTCGTCGTCGCCGACCGTGGCCGCCAGCGCCCGCGCGGCGGCGATCATCATCTCGGTGTTGACGGTGCGGCTCTGGGCGTCCAGCAGGCCGCGGAAGACGCCGGGGAAGACCAGCACGTTGTTGATCTGGTTCGGGAAGTCGCTGCGGCCGGTGGCGACCACCGCGGCGGTCTGCCGGGCCACCGCCGGGTCGACCTCCGGGTCCGGGTTGGCCAGCGCGAAGACGATCGCGTCCTCGGCCATGGTGGCCAGGTCGTCGCCGTCCAGCACGTTCGGGGCGGAGACGCCGATGAAGACGTCGGCGCCGGCCACGGCCTCCTTGAGGCTGCCGGTGCGGCCCGAGCGGTTGGTGTGCTCGGCGATCCAGCGCAGGCTGTCGTTGAGGTCGTCCCGGCCCTCGTGGACCACGCCCTTCACGTCCGCCACGGTGGCGTGCTCGACGCCGGCCGCCATCAGCAGCTTGAGGATCGCGGTGCCCGCGGCGCCGGCGCCCGACATCACCACGCGGATGTCGGCGATCTCCTTGCCGACCACCTTGAGCGCGTTCATCAGCGCCGCCAGCACCACGATCGCGGTGCCGTGCTGGTCGTCGTGGAAGACCGGGATGTCCAGCGCCTCGCGCAGCCGGGCCTCGATCTCGAAGCAGCGCGGCGCGGAGATATCCTCCAGGTTGATGCCCGCGAAGCCCGGGGCGATCGCCTTGACGATGGCCACGATCTCGTCGGTGTCCTGGGTGTCCAGGCAGATCGGCCAGGCGTCGATCCCGGCGAAGCGCTTGAACAGGGCCGCCTTGCCCTCCATGACCGGCAGCGCGGCGGCCGGGCCGATGTTGCCCAGGCCCAGCACGGCGGAGCCGTCGGTGACCACCGCGACGCTGTTGCGCTTGATGGTGAGGCGGCGGGCGTCCTCGGGGTTCTCGGCGATCGCCATGCAGACCCGGGCGACACCCGGGGTGTAGATCATCGAGAGGTCGTCGCGGTTGCGGATCGGCAGCTTCGAGGACATCTCGATCTTGCCGCCGAGGTGCATCAGGAAGGTACGGTCCGAGACCTTGCCGATGGCGACGCCGTCGATCGCCCGGAGCTTCTCGACGATCTCCTCACCGTGCGCCACCGAGGAGGCGGCCACCGTGACGTCGATCCGCAGCGCCTCCAGACCGGAGGCGGTCACGTCGAGGCCGGTCACCGACCCGCCGGAGGACTCCACCGCCGTGGTGATCGCGCTGACGGCGTTGCCTCTGGCCGGCACCTCCAGCCGCACCGTGATCGAGTTCGAGACACTGGGCACCGTCGCCATCGACGTTCCTTCTTCCGTCCGTCCGTCCACGAGGTCAACAGATTGTTGATAACCCTCGCCAGCGCATGCTAGACATCGATCGTCGCACCTACCGGGGCATAGCCAGAAATAACGTTCATTGAGTGTGCGGACCCGACAACTTCTTGCCTCCGCCGCCCGATGCGTTACATTGGACGGGACACCGGCTCGATCCAAGCCCCCGGGCCCAACCTTCGTCCCTTCGAGGGACCACTTGCCGCGAGGCGAGCATGGCGGGTCGGTGTCGTGACTTCTGAAGGCCCCTCACCCGCCGGGTGGGGGGCCTTCGCCGTGCTCGCGGTCCGGGACGGCGCACGGCCCGCCCGGGCGGTCCCGGGCGGGCCGTGCGCACGGGCCGTCAGTCGCGCAGCAGCGCGGGCACGCCGGCCGCGTCCGGCAGGTCGTCCGGACCGGACAGCACGGTCAGCCGCTGGGTCGCCCTGGTCAGCGCCACGTACAGCACCCGCAGGCCCGCCTCCGACTCGCCGGCGATCCCGGTCGGGTCGGCCACCACGGTCGCGTCGTACTCCAGGCCCTTGGCCTCCAGGCTGCCCAGCGCCACCACGCGCCCGCCCAGCCCCTCGGCCCAGCCCGCCGCCTCGGCCCGCCGGTCCATCGGCACCACCACGGCCACCGTGCCGTCCACCTCGCCCAGCAGCCGCTCCAGCTCGACCCGGGCGGCCGCGCCGAAGGCCTCCGGCGACGGGTCGGTGACGGCCGCGAAGCGCGGCTCGACACCCACCCGCCGTACCGCGCTGGGCGACGGCGTGCCCGGCGCGGCCAGCGCCAGCACCTTGGCCGCCACCTCGGCGATCTCGGCGGGGTTGCGGTAGTTCACGGTCAGCGTGAAGCGGCGGCGGGGCTTGCCGGACAGCACCTCGTCCAGTGCGGCCTGCGCCTCCTCGGGGAACGGCCAGGAGGACTGCGCCGGGTCGCCGACGATGGTCCAGGTGGCCGTCCGGGAGCGGCGTCCGATCATCCGCCACTGCATCGGGGTGAGGTCCTGCGCCTCGTCGACGATCACGTGCGCGTACTCGACCCGCTCGACCGGCACCCGCTCGCGCTGCCGGGCGGACCGGTCGGCGAAGGTGGTGACCTCCTCCAGACCGCTCAGCAGGTCCACCGCGTCCACCTCGCGGACCTTCGGGCGGGCCGGCTCCCCGAGCAGCACCTGCAACTCGTCCACCAGCGCCACGTCGTGCGCCGACAGCGCCCCCTCGCCGCGCTCCGACAGGTGCCGCCAGGACGCCGCCAGCAGCCTCGCCTCGTCCGGCGCGACCGCGCGACGGGCGATCCGGTTGATGTGCCGGGCGTGCTTCAGCGTGCCGAGCACCCGGCGCGGGGTGACCGCGGGCCACCAGGCGTCCAGGAAGTCCAGGAACGGCGCCTCGTCCGAGACGTACTCGTCGAAGGACTCCTTCTCCTCCTGGCGCTGCTCGCGGGCGTAGTGGTCGGCGGGCCTCGGCAGGTGGCGGGTGGCCTGCTGCCACAGCGCGTCCAGCAGCAGCCGGCGGGCGCGCGGGCGCAGCAGGTTGAGCGGGGTGCCGCCGGAGCCGATGACGTTGCCGCGCACCGCCTTGAGCCGGCCCGCGTCCAGCTTCAGCACCTCGCCGCGGGCGACCACCTTCAGCTCCTGCGGCGCGCCCAGCTCCAGCGCGGCCCGGGCGGCCCTGCGCAGCAGCTGCACCATCCGGGCCGAGCCCTTGACCCGGGCCGCCTCCGGGGTGTCGTAGGTGCCGGCCTCGATGCCGTCGACCAGCGAGCCGACCGCGCGGATGGCGACCTGGCCCTCCTCGCCGAGCGAGGGCAGCACGCCCTCGGTGTAGGAGACCAGCAGCGGGGTCGGCGAGACCACCAGGATGCCCCCGGCGTACCGGCGGCGGTCCTGGTAGAGCAGGAAGGCCGCCCGGTGCAGCGCGACGGCGGTCTTCCCGGTGCCGGGGCCGCCGGTGACCAGGGTGGCGCCGGCCGCGGCGGCGCGGATCACCTCGTCCTGCTCCTTCTGGATGGAGGAGACGATGTCGCGCATCGAGTGGCTGCGGGCGCGGCCGAGCGAGGCCATCAGCGCGCCGTCGCCGACCACCGCCAGTTCCTCGCCGTCCAGGGTGGGGGTGAGGTCGGGGCGCAGCAGGTCGTCCTCGACGCCGATCACCTTGCGGCCCTTGGAGCGGATCACCCTTCGGCGGATGACCCGGCCGGGCTCCAGCGGGGTGGAGCGGTAGAACGGCGCCGCGGCGGGTGCCCGCCAGTCGATCACCAGCGGGCCGTACTCCGCGTCCAGCACCCCGAGCCGGCCGATGTGCAGGGTCTCGGCGACGGCCGGGTCGGCCGGGTCGAGCGGGGTGCCGGAGGGGATGCCGTGCTCCTCCGGGGCGTCCGGCCGCTGGAGGTCGATGCGGCCGAACAGGAAGTCCTCGAACTCGTTGTTGAGCCGCTGGAGGTGCGCGCCGGCCCGGTAGACCTGGGCGTCGCGCTCGGCGAGCGCGCCGGGGGTGCCGACCTGCACGCGCTTGGCGGCGTCCTCCAGGATGTACTCGGCCTCGGCGAGCTTCTCCTCCAGCCGGTGGTAGACGGTGTCGAGGTGGCGCTGCTCACCGGCGATCTCGCGCTCGCGCACGGTCTCGTGGTCGGTGGCGGTGGTGTCCGTGGTGCTGGTGTCCGTGTTGCTCTGCATGGCCTCGGTGGTTGCGGCGGAATCCGGCTCCGGGAAACGAGCGGACGGACGATCCTACGCCCCGGCCGAGGGAAACGTGAAGGCCGCCCTCCGCAACGCGGTGGACGGCCTTCACTGTGAACATGGGGTGGTGGAGATGCCGGGAATCGAACCCGGGTCCAGTGGAGTCAATTCAGGGCTTCTCCGAGCGCAGTCCGCTGTGCTTTTCTCGGCCCTGGCGGTCACGCGGACAAGCCGCCAACAGGCCCAGCTGCTGTTTGATTTCCCCTCCACCCCCGCAGCCCGGGTGGAGAGTTGAGTTCCCTAGATTATGCCAGGATCCGGGTCGGGAACTCCCCGGGCTGACACCCAAGCGCTATCGGTGCTTATTAGGCAGCGAGAGCGAACTGCTGGGAATCGCGCTTAGAGTTGGCGATTATTTTTTTGCGACACGTGGTTAACGAGATCATTGCCGCGTTCCTCGGCTCGCTTCCCCTGTTTCAACATCCCCTGTCGAAACCGATCATCCCCATGTTTTGTTGAGAAACAGCGCGGACGGTCGCCCGTCCGTGGTGCTGGGCCCCATGGTACGCGAGGCGACCAGCGAGGGTCCAGCCGATTAACGCTGGCGTCGCCGGGCGGCCGCGACCGCGCGGGCGGTCTCGCGGGTGTCCTGCTTCTCGCGCAGGGTCTGCCGCTTGTCGTACAGCTTCTTGCCGACCGCGAGCGCCAGTTCGAGCTTCACCCGGCCGTCCTTGAAGTACAGCGAGAGCGGGACGAGGGTGTGGCCGGCGTCGCGGACCTTCGTCTCGATCTTGCGGATCTCCAGCTTGTGCAGCAGCAGCTTGCGCTTGCGGCGGGCCGCGTGGTTGGTCCACGTCCCCTGGGTGTACTCGGGGATGAAGACGTTGTCGATCCACGCCTCGTGGTTCTGGATGTAGGCGTAGCCGTCGACCAGGTTGGCCCGCCCCTCGCGCAGTGACTTCACCTCCGTGCCGGTGAGCACGAGGCCGCACTCGTAGGTGTCGAGGATGGTGTACTCGTGTCGCGCCTTCTTGTTCTGCGCGATCAGCTTGTGTCCGGTTTCCTTTGCCATAGCGCGGTCATTCTCGCACCTCCACCCGGTGCGGAGCAGCCCCTTTACGCGCGGCTGCCGAGACCGTCCAGCACCCGCAGGGCGAGCGCGGCGGCGTCCTCGGAGGCGCCGGCCGGGACGTCCGGGGCCAGTCCGGTGCCCTCCGGGGAGCGGCCGGCCGGGGTGTAGTAGCGGCCGACGGTCAGTTCCAGCACCGCGCCGTCGGCGAGTCGGCTGGGCTGCTGGACGGTGCCCTTGCCGAAGGTGCGCGCGCCCACCACCACGGCCCGGCCGCGGTCCTGGAGGGCCCCGGTGAGCAGTTCGGCGGCGCTCATCGTGCCGCCGTCGACCAGCACCACCAGCGGGGTCCGCTGGTCGCCGCCGGGCGGGGCGGTCAGCTTCCGGGTACCGCCGCGGTCCTGGTACGAGCCGACCGGGCCGCCGTCCAGGAACACCCCGGCGGTGCCGGCGGCCTCGTCGACCAGCCCGCCGGAGTTGCCGCGCAGGTCGAGCACCACGCCGCCGCGCGCGTCGCGCGCGGCGGCGCGCACCTGCTCGGCCACGCCGGAGGTGAAGGCCCGCACGGCGATCCGCACCACGCCGCCGGCCAGGTGCTCGACGGTCACCTGCTGGCTGTCCAGCAGCGCCCGGCGCAGCCGGACCTCGCGCTCCTCGCCCTCATCGCGCTGGACGGCCAGCACGACCTCGGAGCCGGGCTGCCGCTCGGCGCCCTCGCGCCCGCGCAGCCGGGCGACCACCTCGGTGACCGGCAGCCGGTCCGCCTGGTCGTCGCCGATCCGCAGCAGCCGGTCGCCGACCGAGATCCCGGCCGCGGCCGCCGGCCCGGCGGGCCGCACCTGGGAGACGGTGGTGACGCCGTCCTCCCCGCGGCCCACGGACAGGCCCACGCCGAGGTAGCGGCCGTCCAGGCCCTGGCTGAACTCGGCGTACTCCTGGGCGCTGTAGTACGCGCCCCAGCGGTCGCCGGTGGCGCCGATCAGGTGCTCGGCCTGCTGCTCGGAGAGGTCGGCGCCGGCCGGGTCCTGGCCCGCGCCGATGGTCGCGGCGGCGGCCCCGGCGGTGTCGGCCGACGGCGGGCGCGGCGTCGTACCGGGCTCGCCCCAGGCGCCGGTGGCGGCTCCCGCCAGCAGGACCACGCCGAACACCAGGCTGAGGGTGGCCACCTGACGCGCCGCGCGGGTAGTGACTGGCATGGACCGGAGTCTAGGGCGTTCCGCGAACGCCCCGGCCCGGAAAGGGGTGGCGGCGAAACGCCGACGGCCCCGGACGGCGCAGTGCCGTCCGGGGC
>NZ_JBHVER010000295.1:0-7258 GCF_042802195.1 Kitasatospora sp. NPDC057500
CCGCCCTCGTCGTGTCCGGGCACCGCTCGCACGGTCACGGGCTCACGCCGTCACGGGGCACCCGGGACGTCCGGGACCACCGGGTCAGGGCCGGCCTTGGCGTCCGCCTCCAGCGGCACCTCCTGCCCGGTCGCCAGGTCGGTCACCGTCCGGCCCCGCAGCGGCTGCTTGAGGTCGGCCGTCACCGTCTGCCGCTGGGCCACCGCGACGCAGTCCTGCCCGGCCGGCACCGGCGCGGCCGTGGTCACCCGGATGTCCACCCGGCCGGGCTTCGACTCGTCCGCCTTGAGCGCGTACCGCTGGCAGACCCCGCCGTAGAACCAGACCGTCAGCCGGCCGCCGTCCGCCCGGTAGGTGACCGCCGGGTGCGCCTGCGGGGCGTTCCCCGTCCCGTTCGGCGCCGGCTCGCCCACCGCGATGCCGTTGCCGCCCAGGCCCGGGGGAGTGGCCGCCGGGAACGGGGTCGACGCCGGGCCGGTGGCGGCGGTGTCCGGGCCGGTCGGCCGAGGGTCGGGCGCGGTGGCCGAAGGATCGGCCGGCGGCGTGGTCACCGGCGCCGGAGCCGGGGCGGACGGCGCGGCCGTCGGTGCTGCCGTCGACGCGGGGGCGGCCGGATCGGCCGGGGCCGTCGGGGCGGTCGCGGTGCCGGGCTCGGAGGTGGCGGACGCGCCGGCCGACGCCCGCTCCGCGCCGGAGCCCGTCGTGTCCGAGGCCGTCCTGGTCCCGCCGTCGCACCCGGCCAGTACGGCCACCGCCGCCAGCGCGAGGCCCGCCAGTGCCGTCGCGCGCGCCCGGCCGGAACGCCGGGGCATGGTCTCCAGATCCATCTGCACATCCTCCCGAGGGTTCGGCGGTGCGCCGTGCCGACCGCACCGCGCGGATGTGACGTGCCCCGGACGATTCCGGTTCCCCGTCCGCCCCTCGGGGCCCGCGCCCCGTCCGGCGGCCCGGCTCAGGGACCGTACTCGGGCATCCCCGCGACCAGTCGCTGCGCCCCGGAGGAGACCTGGAAGCCGGACCGGACCGGCGCGCCGTCCTGCCGGCCGGCCGCCAGCAGCGGCCAGAACCGCCGCAGCCGTCGCGAGGAGTCCACCAGCGCGTCCAGCGACTCGCCGTCCGCGTCGCCGCGCAGGGCGGGCGGAACCCGCAGCGGGTGGTGACTGGGCATCATCGGCCATCACTCCGATCCACCGTGCCGTGGCAGCGGCGCCACGGGCCTGGGCGGGGGCCGGAAGGGCGGCCCCTCCCCTGCGACCCTAGGCCGGGCGGACCGGGGCCCACCAGGGCTACCGGAGGGTAGTACACGTTCGGGGACGACGGGTGACAGCGGACCGCACCCGCAGTGTTCGCGCTCTTGCTGGCGCCCCGCCTCCGCCGGGTACCGTGGGTGGGTTCCACTCCGTTGTCCCATGGCCCCGCCGCCATCCTGAGGAGACCCCGTGCGTATCGCCGTCGCCGGCTCGATCGCGACCGACCACCTGATGACCTTCCCCGGCCGGTTCGCCGACCAGCTGGTCGCCGAGCAGCTGCACACCGTGTCGCTGTCCTTCCTGGTCGACACCCTCGACATCCGCCGCGGCGGCGTCGCGCCGAACATCGCCTTCGGCATGGGCGTCCTGGGCCTGCGCCCGGTGCTGGTCGGCGCCGCCGGCGCGGACTTCGCCGAGTACCGCAGCTGGCTGGAGCGCAACAACGTGGACTGTCACTCCGTCCACATCTCCGAGACCCGGCACACCGCGCGCTTCATGTGCACCACGGACGAGGACCACAACCAGATCGCCTCGTTCTACACCGGGGCGATGGCCGAGGCCCGCAACATCGAGCTCCAGCCGATCGCCGACCGCGTCGGCGGCCTCGACCTGGTGCTGATCGGCGCCGACGACCCGCAGGCGATGGTCCGCCACACCCAGGAGTGCCGCACCCGCGGCTACGCCTTCGCCGCCGACCCCTCCCAGCAGCTGGCCCGCCTCGACGGCCACGACATCCGCGAGATCGTCGACGGCGCCGCGTACCTCTTCACCAACGAGTACGAGGCCGCGCTGATCGAGTCCAAGACCGGCTGGGACTCCGACGAGATCCTCACCCGGGTCGGCACCCGGGTCACCACCCTGGGCAGCAAGGGCGTCCGGATCGAGCGCAAGGGCGAGGCCCCGGTGGTGGTCGGCTGCGCCCCCGAGACCGCCAAGGTCGACCCGACCGGCGTCGGCGACGCCTTCCGCGCCGGCTTCCTGGCCGGCCTCTCCTGGGACCTGGAGCTGGAGCGCGCCGCCCAGGTCGGCTGCATGCTCGCCACCCTGGTGATCGAGACCGTCGGCACCCAGGAGTACGAGCTGCGCCCGCACGACTTCCTGCAGCGCTTCACCGCCGCCTACGGCGAGGCCGCCGGCGCCGAGGTCGGCGGGCACCTGGTCAGCTGACCCGCCGCACCAGGTAGGCCGAGCCCCGGTCGCCGCCGTACCCGGCGGCCGGGGCCTCGCCCAGGTACTCCTGTCCGCGCATCGCGCACCAGGCGGGCACGTCCAGCCGGGCCGCCTCGTCGTCGGCCAGCACCGCGACCGTCCCGCCCACCGGCACCTCGCCGATCCGCTTGGCCAGCTCGATCACCGGCAGCGGGCACCGCTTGCCCAGCGCGTCGACGGTGAGCGTCCCGTCGGACGACTCCCCGGCCCCCGCCGGCGGCGCCAGGTCCAGCCCCAGCGGCGCGCGGACGCCCGCCACCACCTCCGGCAGCACGGCCAGGAACCGCTCGACGTCCGCCTCCTCGGTGCCGAACGGCAGCGAGACCCGGACGTTGCCCTCGGTGAGCACCCCCATCGCCGCCAGCACATGGCTGGGCGTCAGCGTGGAGGAGGTGCACGAGGAGCCGGAGGAGACCGCGAACCCGGCCCGGTCCAGCTCGCCCAGCAGCACCTCGCCGTCCACGTACAGGCAGGAGAAGGTGACGAGGTGCGGCAGCCGCCGCACCGGGTCGCCGACCACCTCGACCTCGGGCACCAGTTGCGGCACCCGGGCCCGGATCCGCTCGACCAGCCGGTGCAGCCGGGCGTTCTCCCGCTCGGCCTCGGCCCGCACCGCCCGCAGCGAGGCCGCCGCCGCGACGATCGCCGGCACATTGACGAACCCCGGCACCCGGCCGCCCTCGCGCTCGTCGGCGGGCAGCGGCGAGGCGTACCGCACGCCCTTGCGCACCGCGAGCACCCCGACCCCGGCCGGCCCGCCCCACTTGTGCGCGCTGGCGGTCAGCAGGGACCAGCCGGCCGGCACGTCCACCCGCCCGGCGCTCTGCGCGGCGTCCACCAGCAGCGGCACGTCCCCGCACCGGGCGGCGGTCTCGGCGACCGGCTGCACGGTGCCCACCTCGTGGTTGGCGGACTGCAGCACGGCGAGCGCGGTGTCCGGCCGCAGCGCCGCCGCGAACGCCTCCGGGTCGACCCGGCCGAGCCGGTCCACCGGCACCGCGGTCACCTCGCCGCCCGCCGCCCGGTGGCGCTCCGCGGTGTGCAGCACGCTGGAGTGCTCGACGGCGGAGTGCACCAGGTGCCGGCCGCGCCGCCGGTTGCCGTGCAGCGCGCCCAGCACCCCGAGCTGGACGGCCTGGGTGCCGCTGGCGGTGAAGGAGATCTCGTCGGCCCGGCAGCCGAGCACCCCGGCCACGGTCTCCCGGGCGGCGTCCAGCAGCATCCGGGCCTGCCGCCCGGAGCGGTAGAGCCGGGCGGGATCAGCCCACCCCTCGTCGAGGGCGGCGGTCAGCGCCTGCCGGGCGACGGGGTGGAGCGGTGCGGTGGAGGCCACATCGAAGTACACGGTCACATTTAACGACACTCCCGGGCGCTTTCCGGGCTCCGGAGGCGGCTCAACGGTCGTCAGTCGATCATCCAGAATGTCCGGATAGTCCGCGTCCGACGGGGCGTCACACACGTTGTCCGAGGTCATCCCCCGATCGGGCGTACGGACCCCGAATGCCTAGGATGACCTGCGGCGCAGCCCCTGCCGGGCCTGATCGGGTGTCCGGGCGGCGCGTTACCGGGACCTGCCCGTCAGCAGCGCATAAGGCTGGAGTAGGGTTTGGCCCGCATAAGCATTCAAACCGTGCCCGTGGACGGGTCGCCGAGGAGGGGAAGCCTCCCCGGGGCGACGCGAAGGCGGGCGAGACTTCGGGAAGGCGCTACGTGAGTCCCAACGGCTCCGACCGCTCGCCGCGGCGCACGATGCGGCGGAAGCTGCCTCAGGCGCTGGCACTGGGCCTCGTCATCGCGACCGCCACCGGCTGCTCGGCCAACGACCTCCCCAGGCTTGGCCTCCCGAGCCCCGTCACCAAGGAAGGGCCGATGGTCCTCCACATGTGGCAGGGCTCCTGGATCGCGGCGCTGGTGGTCGGCGTACTGATGTGGGGTCTGATCATCTGGAGCGTGATCTTCCACCGGCGCAGCCGCACCGGCGTGCAGGTCCCCCCGCAGACCCGGTACAACGTGCCCATCGAGGCGCTCTACACCGCGGTCCCGATCATCATCGTGTCGGTCCTCTTCTACTTCGTCGCCCGCGACGAGTCGAAGCTGATCGCCGTCTCCGAGAAGCCCCAGCACACCGTCAACGTGGTGGGCTTCCAGTGGAGCTGGGCGTTCAACTACGAGAACACCGAGACCCCGGACCCGGCCAACCAGGAGGCCGCGTACGAGGTGGGTACCCCCGGCGAGCCGCCGACCCTGTACCTGCCGGTCGACGAGACGGTGCAGTTCCGCCTCACCTCTCGTGACGTGATCCACGACTTCTGGCCCATCAACTTCATGATGAAGATGGACGTCGTGCCGGGTGTGGTCAACAAGTTCGAGGTCACCCCGACCGTCAAGGGTGAGTACATGGGCAAGTGCGCCGAGCTCTGCGGCGTCGACCACTCGCGCATGCTGTTCAACGTGAAGGTCGTCGACCGTGCCGAGTACGACCAGCACCTGAAGGACCTGCGGGCCAAGGGTCAGACCGGCGCGGTGCCCTCCGGCATCACGACCATGGGAAGTGAAGAGAAGTGACCATCCTCAACGAGCCCGCCGCGGCCGGCGGGGGCGCCGGGGCCGTCACGGTCGGGGCGCAGCGGACCCGGAAGCCGGGTTCCACCATCATCAAGTGGCTCACCACCACTGACCACAAGACGATCGGCACGCTGTACCTGGCGACGTCGTTCGCGTTCTTCCTGATCGGCGGCGTGCTGGCGCTGGTCATGCGTGCCGAGCTGGCTCGTCCGGGGACCCAGATCCTCTCGAACGAGCAGTTCAACCAGGCGTTCACGATGCACGGCACGGTCATGCTGCTGATGTTCGCGACGCCGCTGTTCGCCGGTTTCGCGAACTGGATCATGCCGCTGCAGATCGGCGCGCCCGACGTCGCGTTCCCGCGTCTGAACATGTTCGCCTACTGGCTGTACCTGTTCGGCTCGCTGATCGCCGTCGCCGGCTTCATCACCCCGCAGGGTGCGGCCGACTTCGGCTGGTTCGCCTACGCGCCGCTGTCGGACGCGGTCCGCTCGCCGGGCATCGGCGCCGACATGTGGATCATGGGTCTGGCCTTCTCCGGCTTCGGCACCATCCTGGGTGCGGTCAACTTCATCACCACGATCATCTGCATGCGGGCCCCCGGCCTGACGATGTTCCGGATGTCGATCTTCACCTGGAACGTCCTGCTGACCGCGGTGCTGATCCTGCTGGCCTTCCCGGTCCTGGCCGCCGCGCTGTTCGCCCTGGAGGCGGACCGCAAGTTCGGGGCGCACGTCTTCGACCCGGCCAACGGCGGTGCGCTGCTCTGGCAGCACCTGTTCTGGTTCTTCGGCCACCCCGAGGTGTACATCATCGCGCTGCCGTTCTTCGGCATCGTGTCGGAGATCATCCCGGTCTTCAGCCGCAAGCCGATGTTCGGCTACTCCGGCCTGATCGCGGCCACCATCGCGATCGCCGGCCTGTCCGTGACGGTGTGGGCCCACCACATGTACGTCACCGGCCAGGTGCTGCTGCCGTTCTTCTCCTTCATGACGTTCCTCATCGCCGTCCCGACCGGTGTGAAGTTCTTCAACTGGGTCGGCACCATGTGGAAGGGCTCGCTCAGCTTCGAGACCCCGATGCTGTGGACCGTCGGCTTCCTGGTGACCTTCCTCTTCGGCGGTCTGACCGGTGTCCTGCTGGCCTCCCCGCCGATCGACTTCCACGTCTCGGACTCGTACTTCGTCGTCGCCCACTTCCACTACGTGGTCTTCGGCACCGTCGTCTTCGCGATGTTCGCCGGCTTCCACTTCTGGTGGCCGAAGATGACCGGCAAGATGCTGGACGAGCGCCTCGGCAAGATCACCTTCTGGACGCTGTTCTTCGGCTTCCACACCACCTTCCTGGTGCAGCACTGGCTCGGCGCGGAGGGCATGCCCCGCCGCTACGCCGACTACCTGGCCGCCGACGGGTTCACCACCCTGAACACCGTCTCGACCATCGGTTCGTTCCTGCTCGGTCTGTCGATCCTGCCGTTCCTCTACAACGTCTGGAAGACCGCCAAGTACGGCGAGAAGATCGAGGTCGACGACCCGTGGGGCTACGGCCGCTCGCTGGAGTGGGCGACCTCCTGCCCGCCGCCGCGGCACAACTTCCTCACCCTGCCCCGGATCCGCTCCGAATCCCCGGCCTTCGACCTCCACTACCCGGAGATCGCCGCGCTGGACTACCTGGAGAACCACGGCGAGCCGGCCAAGCACCTCGCCGGTGTGACCCCGGCGAAGTACGACGCCCCGCAGCTGGGCAAGGGCAAGAAGGAGGGTGACGCCCGATGAAGGAACAGGGCAAGATTTTCCTGGGCCTGTCGGTCTTCGTGCTGGCCATGGCGATCACCTACGGCCTGTGGACCAACAGCTCCGACCACGGCATCGAGGCCGCCGGAACCACCGCGCTGTTCCTCGCCTTCGGCCTGTGCGCCTTCATCGGCTACTACCTCGCCTTCACCGCCCGCCGGGTGGACAGCGGCGCGGGTGACAACCCCGAGGCCGAGGTCGCGGACGACTCCGGCGAGCTGGGCTTCTTCGCCCCGCACAGCTGGCAGCCGCTCTCGCTCGCGGTCGGCGGCGCGCTCGCCTTCCTCGGCGTGATCTTCGGCTGGTGGCTGATGTTCTGGTCGCTGCCGATCATCCTGATCGGTCTGTTCGGTTGGGTCTTCGAGTTCTACCGGGGCGAGAACCAGAACCAGTAGGCACTGGCTCCCCTCCCACAGGGCCGGGCATCCCGCACGGGATGCC